>JAGWQP010000220.1 GCA_028876805.1 Acidobacteriota bacterium
ATGGCCTTGACGGCAGCCAATGTTCCACACGAAGGCTATATCTACCCCGGCGCGGTGCACGGCTTCAATTGCGACGCGACGCCGGAACGCTACAACAAAGCCGCGGCCGACCTGGCCTGGCAGCGCACGATTAGCTGGTTCAACAAGTACGTGCGCGGCTGATTCTCGTCGGTACCGAACCGGAACAGGCCCTGCGCGGGCAAGGGCAAAGTGCCGGCGAACTTTGGGGGCAGCGGGTGACGATCGCGCAACCGGACGCCCCCTTTAGGTTGAACTAGGTTGAACGTCGAGTAATGGCGGTGTGAGAGCGGCTACTGATTTCAAATCGCTCGATGAAACGAAGTTACAACTCTAACAAGAGACTCGCTGATTCCGGTCCAAGTTGTGCAAGCCCGCAGGCGGGTTCGATTCCGGGTGTCCGGGCTGCGTCCGCAGAGTCACGAGCCAGTCGGATGACCAGTCCGGGCCACCCGAAATCGGTTGATTTCACGCCTGAACCCGGAGCCCACCCGCCGGGCTTGCATTACTTCGTGCCGGAACCGATGAAGTGAGCGAATTTGAATTCTTCTTTGTGGCGGCCAAGTTTCGACGATTCCCAGCGGCGGTAGCACTTGGCAAAGTTGGCCGCAAAAAGAATGGCTCCGGCGTTTCCATCCGCGAGCGCGCCGACAACCTATTCGAAATTTATCGATTTACCTGTCAGCGATCAGGCGGCGCGCGCGCGAAATTCCCGTTCCGACTGCGCCGGCAACAGTACCCATAGCGTATAGATCCCGAGCGCGGTTCCGAACGGGATGTGAATCAGGTTCACGAAGCCCAAAACGAGCGCCAACCCGCGCGACCACGGTTGGCGGTCGAGCAGCCCCCAACCCGCCACGATGCCCAGCACACCGCCTGCGAGAAATACAATGCCGAAAACTCGCACGAACCCGAGTACGAACTCCGGCCCGCCGGACCACCAGACCCACCGCCCATGACCGAACATTGACAGCATCGCCAGGCCCGGCAGAAGGTGGAATGCGGACATCGCCAGCCACAGGATCGCTAACAATCGGATGTGTCCGGCGATGCGGCCCTCGGGCGGCGTCAGCGACGCTCCACCGACGGGCCTCCCGCACGAGGGGCAGAAACTGGCGGATGGCTCTAGGCGTGCTCCGCACACATGACAAAACATGGACGCCTCCTTACTGGCGTCTCATACATACGACGTCTGGCACGAGCCGGTTCCCCGTCTGTGGGAAACCATAGGCAGCCCCTTCCGAATTCGGAAAACAAAACTCCCTCTGCCGCTTGTTTTCAATAGATTAGAGTTGGCCACCAGCTTGCAACTCCGGGCATCGGGGTTCGTTCAAGAGGTTTTGCGCTTTGGTGTGTTGCCTCCTTGCGTGTGATAGGGTGCCCCACTCCGGTCTGATCGGCCGGGGTGGGGCTTTTCTTCGTTTGCTACACTGATCGTTTCCGACCCATGACGGGATTCTACGGCCGTTGGATTGACCGCTGGGAGCGAAGACTGGCGGGCCGTGATACCAACCGCGTGGTGCGCCCGTTTGAATGGGGAACCGAGTGGCTGGCTCGCATCGGATTCCCATCCTGTCCCGCGGATGCCAATGGCGGTTCAGCGGCCTCGGTGGCGCGCTTTGTGGACGAGGCCTTGGCCGATTCGGACCAGTTTTACGCTTATGAACCGGTTCGGGAGTACCACCTTCAGGATGGCTGCCTGAGGTTTACCAGCCCGGTTTGTTCGCCTTATCCAGAGAACAATATTGTCCACGCCCGGTGGTTTCCGGCGGCGCGGGACCAGCCAAGGGCGCTGGTCGTCTTGCCCCAGTGGAATGCCGGGCCAGACGGCCACATCGGCTTGGCCAAGCTGCTCAACCGGTTCGGAATCAGCGCCTTGCGGATGACACTGGCGTATCACGCCGAGCGCATGCCAGCGGAACTCCGGCGGGCCGATTATCATGTCTCAAGCAACATCGGGCGTACCATTCACGCTTCCCGCCAATCTATTATCGACGCCCGGGCCTGTCTGGACTGGCTGGAATGCCAGGGTTACAGACGTTTAGGAATTCTCGGCACTAGCCTCGGATCGTGCGTAGCCTCGATTGCGACCGCGCATGATTTGCGGGTCCGCCTGGGAATCTTCAACCATGTCTCCATGTACTTTTCCGATGTGGTCTGGACTGGGCTCTCGACCGAGCATGTGCGCCGAGGCTTCGGCGACCAGGTCAATCAAGAACAGTTGCGGCAGTATTGGTCCGTGATCAGTCCGGCTTCGTATCTAACACGATTCCGCGGCCGCTCCATCGAAAGCCTGCTGGTTTGGGCGCGCCACGACACCAGCTTCCTGCCGGTGTATTCCCGGCAGGTGCTCGAGAGCTTTCGCCAGCTGGAGCTGCCGCATCAGGTATTGACTCTGCCCTGCGCGCATTACACCTCGGGCCGGTTTCCGTTCAACTGGATGGACGGCCTCGGAATGTGCCGGTTTGCAGCCCGCCGCTTGTAAAAGGGTTCGAGCGTCTATTCCTCAAAACGCAGAGTATTGACAGGGCTTCGTGCGTCATGCGAGCATAAAACTATCACTGGGAAAGGAGGTGGTCCAGAAAAATATGGGAAGTAACGAACGACCGCGGGAGGTGGCCGACTGTTAAAGTCGAGCCTCTCATGCTGAGATCCCGTCCAGGATCGGGGTCGTGTTCCTGTGGACCGGCTGCCTCACGCGTCAGTTAGGCCTCAGGTTTTCTTAAGGCTACCGAACCCCCCGTGGTCCGATTGCGGATCACGGGGGTTTTCATTTGGTATACTAGATTTCTCGGGAAAGGACTCCCCTTTACATCATGAAGGCAGGTATTCACCCCGCATACAACGAAGTTAACGTCATCTGTGCCTGCGGACATACCTTTAAAACGCGCTCCACGCACAAAGGCGACATCCGCGTGGAAATCTGCTCCTCCTGCCACCCGTTCTTTACCGGCCGACAGAAGTTGGTCGATACGGCCGGACGGGTCGACCGGTTCGAGAAGAAATACAAAGCCACCCGGGGCAAGAAAAAGACGCCGGCTGCGTAGAGCCCGGGCCGCACCCCGAGGTACCGGCAACCAACTCATTCGAACGTTTCCCGTGTCGACGGACCCATTGGGACGCCCAGCAGTTGGCGCACGGAGCGAGACACTCGATGGGTGGAGCTACGTTGATCGCACGCTAGCTAGCCGACTATTGGAGTCGAACAAGCGGCTGCTGTCGCGCCGAGGGCCTGCTAGAAAATAGGGAACCCTACAACTTTTGCCGGCGCACGAAAAAAGATGCCAGGCGGCGAAGCGTTACTTCTTACTTTGCTGGGCTTTCCTGCGCGCTTCGCGTTCGGCGCGGAGTTTCGCGTACAGAGGTCTCTGGTCGGGGCGTAACAGAGCGAAAATCTTGGCGATCTGCACATCCTGCTCGCTCTGGTATGCCTGCTTCTCACGCGCCCGGATCTGGGCGAAAGCCGCGCCCGTCTCATCCAGAATTTGGTTGATCTGAGCTTCCTGATCGGCGTCGGTTCTGACCTGGGTGCGCATCTCTTGCATATAGCGCCTGCGCCACTCTACCGGGTCAAGCCGCCGTGAAACGGTAGCGCTGACGGTGTTTGCGGAATAGAGCCGGTAGGCAAAAGCGCCCACCAGCGACCCGCTGAGGAAGACGAGCGCCAAGTACAAAGCCGCGGAGAGTTTCGATCGCATCATGCGTTCACTCGAACGGTGCCTGGTTGATTTCCAGTCGGGCCGGAGCCACTAGATCGGTATCGATCGTGCTGGCCTCCGCGAGAGCTTCGACATACGACTGCGAATAAAAAGCCGCGTCCGATCGGCGGATCGTGGTATAGACCCCGAGGCACACCGTCGCCGCAACCGCCGCCGTGACCAACGCGTTGGCCATACGACGGAACGAGAACGTGAAGCTCTGACGGGATTCGATCCGCCGCCAAAGCTGGGGCATGAAGTGGACGCTCGGTTCCGGCGTCGCGCAGGCTTCCCGGTACGCTCGGAACAGGGCATCGAGCTGGTCGTCTTGACTGCCACGCATCAGATTCATACCTTCAACCGGCTCGCGCCGGCTCCTTGCCTTTCGTTGACGCTCCGAAGGCCTTTAGGACGCGCTGCCGAGCCCGAAACAGGCGGACCTTTAGAGCATTTTCGTTGACTTGATAGATCTTTTCAAGTTCTTTCAACGAGAGACCTTCCACTTCCTTCAACATCAGTAGGATCCGATCGGCCTCAGAAACTGCCCCCAGCAGAGCATCCACCGATTCGCGGATCTTCTTCTGGTACTGATCGTCGTGTTCCACCTTTCCACCGGCGGTGGCATCGGCCATCAGCACCTGCTGTTCAGACAGGTCCGACATCCGGTACTCGGGACGGCGACGCTGCTTGCGGAGGTAGTCGTAGGCCGCATTCACCGTCAAGCGATACAACCAAGGTTCAAAGACCTCCGCCGTCCGGAGTTGGTCGAGGGAGAAATAAAGTCGCAAGAAGACCTCCTGCGCGACATCCTCCACATCTTCCCGGCGGGCGATGACCCGCATGATCGTACCTAAGATCCGTTTCCGGTAAGCCAGCACGATTTCGTTAAACGCCGCGTTATCACCAGCTTGCGCGCGTTTAATAAGCTCGAAATCAACCCGCATGCCGCACCTGAGGTGCCGGCATCGGTATGTTCAGTAATCTCAACCTGAGAGGCGTGCCGGCCATAGGGCAGGTTACAAACTCTTCCCAAAGAACAACCCAAAACGGAGTTGAACCGTCGGAGTGCGGGACGGCTCGCGACCCGGCTGGGTCTCAAACCCCATGGTAGCCTGAAATTATGGAGTTTTCGGAGTCGATCTTTGCGGCGCGCTTTCAAATCACGCGGCAGGACTTAGAACGTTACGTGGCGGAGGCCCTGTCCCACGGGGGAGACTACGCCGACCTCTACTTTGAATACCTGGAGACAAGTTCTATCAGCCTCGATGAATCCATCGTCAAAAGCGCCACGCAAGGCGTCTCCATGGGGGTAGGCGTGCGGGTGATCGCCGGAGAGCGCACCGGATATGCGTATAGCGACGACCTGGCGCCGGAAAAGATCCGGAAGGCGGTGCGGGTTGCCGCCTATATCGCGGCCGGACCGGGAAAACCTGGCAAATACGGCCTCCACGAGGGTGTAAAGCACGATCTTTACCCCGTCTTGGTTTCCCCGACCGAGACCGCGTTTGCGGATCGCGTAGCTCTGGTGAAGCGCGCCGACCTAGCCGCCCGGGCATACGACCCTCGGATCTTTCAGGTGCAGGCGGTGTACGCCGATAATCTTCGGCACGTGCTGGTGGCCACCAGCGATAGTGTCCTCACTCTGGACCGGCAGCCCTTAGCGCGGCTGAGCGTCTCGGCGTTGGCGCGGCCGAATGGCGGGCCCCCGCAACGCGGCCATGCGGGAGGCGGCGGGCGGGTCGAGTTGGGTTTCTTTCTCCAGGAGAAGACCCCGGAACACTTTGCCACCGAGGCCGCGCGTGAAGCCGTCGTCATGCTGGACGCCGTGGAAGCGCCGGCAGGCGAAATGACGGTGGTACTCGGGCCGGGATGGCCGGGCATCCTGCTCCACGAAGCCGTGGGACACGGCTTGGAAGCCGACTTCAACCGCAAGGGGGTCTCGGCGTTCAGCGGGCGGATCGGGCAGAAGGTGGCGAGCGAGCTGTGCACAGTCGTCGACGACGGCACCATCAACAGCCGTCGTGGCTCGCTCAACGTGGACGACGAAGGCCATCCGACCCAGCGCAATGTGCTCATCGAAAACGGCGTGCTGCGCGGCTACCTGCAAGACAAGCTTTCGAGCACGCTGATGCACTCGAATTCGACCGGCAGCGGCCGGCGCGAAAGCTACGCCCACATTCCCATGCCGCGCATGACCAACACTTTCTTGCTGGCAGGCGAGAGCGACCCCGAAGACATCATCCGCTCGGTCGCCAAGGGCCTTTACTGCGTGAATTTCGGCGGCGGCCAGGTGGATATCACCAGCGGCAATTTCGTGTTTTCGGCTTCGGAGAGCTATCTGATCGAAGACGGCAAGCTGTCGCGCCCCGTGCGCAACGCCACCTTGATCGGCAACGGGCCGGAGGCGCTGAAATACGTCAGTATGGTGGGCAACGACCTGCGCCTGGATGAAGGCATTGGCGTGTGCGGCAAGGAGGGGCAAAGCGTGCCGGTAGGCGTCGGCATTCCGACCCTGAAGATCGACCGGCTGACCGTGGGAGGCACGGCTTGAATTCCGAGGATCTGCCGGAGTTGGCCGCAGACATTGTCCGGCGTGCGCAGGCTGCCGGCGCAGGCGACGCCGAGTGCACCATCTCGGAGGGCGACGAATTTTCGGCCAACGTGCGCATGCGTGAGGTCGAAAGCCTTAAGGAGGCGGGCTCGCGGGGCGCCGGTTTGCGCATCCTGATCGGAAAACACACCGGCTCGTCCTACACCTCCGATCTTTCCTCAGAAGGGATCGAGCGGCTGGT
Organism: Acidobacteriota bacterium; assembly: GCA_028876805.1. Lineage (GTDB taxonomy): Bacteria > Acidobacteriota > Terriglobia > Bryobacterales > Bryobacteraceae > PSRJ01. The sequence continues at coordinate 6,509 of JAGWQP010000220.1, forward strand.
GAAGCAGGCGGTG
>JAGWQP010000221.1 GCA_028876805.1 Acidobacteriota bacterium
AAGCGGTGGGCCGTGATCCAGCCGATGGCCTGCAGCATGTGTAAGGCACGCTCGATGAAGCTCGAGGCCGCCACGGGTGCGGTCAACGCCGCCAGCGCTACGCACAGAGCCACGGCCTGCTTCCGGAACCGGCGTACCCAGAACTGACCGCGCTGGTAGGGCATGTTCGGTAGCCCGGCCAACGCCGCGGCGGCGACCAAGGTGTGGCCAGCCCGCAGCCGGGCCATCAAAAACAGCGCGATCACGGTAATGCTGAAACGCAGGTACGGCAACGCGAACTGCGGTAACAAAGAAACCGTGCGCCGACAGAAGCGACACAGGTAGCGGCGCACACGGATCGATCCGTCAAACCCCGCCTCCACCAGCGTGCGGCGGTAGAAGCCATGTGCCGTCAGCCCCTGCGCCGCCTGGCACTGCGGACAGTGATCCGGCCGATAACGACTCGGGTCGGCAATCTCTTCGTCGTACTCTTGGATGGACCCCGCGAACGGTTGTAGTAGGATTTGCACAAGACCTCCTTGGGGAGTTGGCGTTGGCGCAAACTCCCGAGATTGGTCTACTGTAAAACGCACCTGCCAGGAACGGAGAAGACATGCTCTCTTGGGTGGCCATGGATCGCATCGTGGAAAAACAGCGTGCCGGGGATGCAACCTACCGCCAGCCGTCCGAGAGAAAGGTGCTTCGCTCGGATGCCCAGCCACTCAGCGATGACGACCTGCTGGCCAAGCTGCGGTCTTTCGGCATCGAACTGGACCGCGTCTCACTGGAACGGCTTTGCCTCAAGGCACTCTCGGCCGAGGAGATTGCCACACCGTGGCTCGAGCAGCGCAATCGGCCAGCGGAGATGGAAAGCGACTGGATCTGGGTGTGCTTGACGGCGCTATGGCAGCGCTGGTTTCCAGACCAACCTTGTTTCGAGTTGCTCGATGACAAGATGCAGGCCGGATATGAGTTACAGGGTCCGAAAGGAGCCGTGGCCGCCTGCCGCATCTGGCTGGAGGCGTGGAGAGACGTGCTGGGTCTGCTGGACAAAGGGGGCCTGCCATCGATCCATGCGTTCGACCAACGGTTTCGAGGATCGCAATCGCTGTTCAATTGGATTCAGGATCTGGAAGACGAGTTATGGAATGCCGGGCTGGAGGACCGGCAGTTCCTGACCGCCCGGATTGCGGTGTGTGAAGAAGGGCTGCGGCGTTTTCCGGCGGAAGATGAGCTGATGACTGAGAACCGGCGACGTGCCTTGGCAGAGTCGTATTTCGAACTGGGCGAGAGCGACACAGCCGAAGCGCTCTACCGCGATTGGTTGCAAGCCGACCCGCGCTGGGGATGGGGCTGGATCGGCTGGTCGGATGGCTACGGATTCCTGCGCAAAGTACGGGACTGGCCTAGAGCCGAACAGATTCTGCGCGAAGGACTGGCCGTCGACCTAGTCAGGGATCGCTTGGATATACTCGAACGGCTGGCCGATGTCTGCGACGAGCAGGGACGCAAGGGCGAGGCGGCCCAACTGCGTAAGGAGGCGAAAAGAAGTGTCGCCACACCCAAAGTCACCAGACCAAAGATCGGGCGCAATGAACCGTGCCCGTGCGGGAGCGGCAAGAAGTTTAAGAAGTGCTGCGGCGCTTGAAACGTGTATCCCGCCCGTGAGTCTCACACTGCGGCCAATCGATTCCCCACGGATCCTCCCACCCCACGCAGGCTTAATCTGAAGAAACCGGCGCTTGAAGACCGGATCAATCGGGGCGCATTACAGCGTACCCCGGGGTCTACCCCTTCGACCTTCTTCCTCCCACCCCCTACCCGCCTGACCCGGCCTTCCCCGGGACTTACCAGTTTTCCGCTTTGCAACTCCTCGACGGCCTTGGTAATCGTTGTCCGCGACAATCCTGTCAAAGCCGAAAGCCGACTGATGCCGCCCCGCCCCAAATCCAGT
>JAGWQP010000222.1 GCA_028876805.1 Acidobacteriota bacterium
TCGCCCGTCCCCCCCGCTACCGTGAAGGCCGAGCCAAGCTGGACCTCGGCTCACCGCTCGACTTCGTGACCACCAACGACGTCACCGGCGGGAACTCCGGCTCGCCCGTCATCAACCGGGAAGGCGAAATCGTCGGTCTGATCTTCGACGGCAATATCGAATCCCGGGTCGGCGACCTCGTCTATCAGGAGGAGACCAACCGGTCGGTAGCCGTCGCGACCGCCGCCATGACCGATGCCCTCCGCCAGCTCTACAACGCCCCCACGCTGGTCAACGAGCTGCTGGGCCGCTGATCCATCCAGGGATCTTACTGGTTGAGCAGAGGGATGTCCTTCACCGGCGGCGGAGCCGGAAGCGATTCGAGGAAGGCGTAAATATCCGCCAGCTCCGAGTCTTTCACGACCTTGGCCGTGTAGGGCGGCATCTGGCCGGTCGGGCGGCGAACGTATTTGGTGAAATTCGCAAACGGGATCGGACGCGGGCCGAGGCGCGGCCCGGTAGCCGCTGCACCCTGCGCTTCAAGTTGATGGCACTGGTAGCAGCCGTAGCGCGCGAACAGATGCCGGCCGTTCTCGGCGTCGGGAGCCTCTCCCCAAGCAGTGGCCGCAAGACCCATCAGAATTGCGAATCGCATGAGATCTCCTTATCGCGGCTGCGTCACGACATCGATCAACGCCGGCTCGCCCTTTTCGACCACCTCCAAAGCGCGGCGGATCGCCGGTCCCAGATCCCTCGCTTCGAGGATCGGGCCCGCGCCGTAGACGCCCATGCCGCGAGCCACCGTGGCGAAGTCAATCGACGGATCGAGGAGCGTCGTGCCGATGCCGGCGTTTTCAATGCCACGCTGGTGCCGGTTCGCCATGCGTTGGATGTGCATGACTTCCTGGTGATACGCACGGTTGTTGTGCATCACCGAGAGCAACGGAATCTTGTGATGGGCAGCCGTCCAGAGGACGCCCGGAGCATACATCAGGTCGCCATCGTTCTGAATGGTGACGCTGACGCGGCCGTACTTGCGATTGGCCAGCGCTGCGCCCAACGAAGCCGGCGCGCTGTAGCCTACGCCGGCGCCACCCGAGCTGCCGATATGTTGATGATGTTTGTCGAACTCCCAGAGCCGCGCCGGCCAGCCGCCTGCACCCGAGACCAGCGACCAATCCTTACCCTTGATCTGAGCCCATAGCTCCATGGACAAGCGCGCCGTGCTGATGGGGCTCGCATCCCAGCCGTAACTGGCTTCCACGCGGGCCGCTTCGAGCGCCTTCTGGTGAGCCGCCGCCAGCTTCCGACCACGCTCCTCGAGAGCGCGCTTGCGATCGGCCGTGAGCAGCCGTTTCACCGCTTCGGTTAAAGCCGGCAGGGTCTGCTCCGCATCGGCAGCCATGGCCAGGTCGACCTCCTGAAACCGCTCGAAATCCTGGTAGTTGCTCTTCAGGTAAAGATCGCCGGTGGTGATACTGATCAGCTTGGTGTCCGGCTTGGTGAGCCGCCGCGAGGTCCGGCGCAGCTGGTCACGGTAGTTGTGGAGCGTTCCCCAGAAGTCCGTCAACTCTAGCCCAACGATGACATCGGCTTCGGCGATCAATCCGCGGCCGGAGCTCAGATTGAGGGGGTGCCGCGAGGGGAAATTCATGCGTTCCCCCTGATCGATCACCGGCGCCGCGAGCGTCTCGGCCAGCTCGATCAGAGCTTTCAAGCCGGCAGGCGTGCGCGCAACGCGGCCCGCCAACAGCACAGGATTCTCCGCGTTGACCAGCAGACGCGCCGCTTCGGCGACACTGCCGGAGTCGCCCTGGGGTGCCCGCGCCAGGGTCAGCTTGGGAATGGGGGGCCACGCCTCGGCCACCGGATTTTCCTGCAAGTCCCCGTCGGCCACCAGCAGGACCGGCATCATCGGGGGCGTCATGGCGATTTTGTATGCGCGCACGGCCGATTCACCGAAGTGCGGCAACGAAGCCGGCAGATCATCCCACTTCACGAAATCGCGGACCATGGCCCCGGCGTCCTGTACGCTGTGCTCCCACTCCACACCGGGCCGCCGCGACGCCGCATCCACCAGGTTGCCGATGATCACGTAGACCGGCGCGCGGTCGCAGTAGGCGTTGTAAAGAGCCATCGCCGCGTGCTGCAATCCCACAGTTCCATGCGCGAACACGCAAGCCGGTTTGCCTTCGATCTTGGCGTAGCCATGAGCCATCGCCACCGACGATTCTTCATGGCAACAGGTGATGAACTCCGGGTCGCGGTTGCCGCCATAATTCACGATCGATTCGTGCAACCCGCGGAAGCTCGAACCGGGGTTGGAGCAAACGTATTCGAAGCCTAACCGCTTGAGGACGTCGACCATGAAGTCCGAACCCGGTCGATCGGCCGTGAGCACTTCCGCCGGCGGCGCGCCGGTTTCGGCTTCCCGCGCTCGTGCCGAGGGAGCCGAAGCCGCGCTCGCTCGCGGCGCCTCTTGCGCGCGAGCCAGTTGAGGTTTCCCAGCCAGTGCCGCGGCCCCGGTGGCAGCGGCGCTTTTCAAGAAGTTGCGGCGGTTCGGCCAGCTCATCATGCCCTCCTCACTTGCCTACGAAGTGTCCGATGTCGCGATTGTTCTCTTCGCAGATGTATTCGATCAGTTCCGTGTCCGGTTGCAGTTCTGGGTTTTCGTGAATCGTCCAGGATTTCGTGTACGCCTTCGGATCGTCGATGGTGATCTCAACGTCCATGTGACCGAAGTCTTTGCGGCGGTATTTCTCGGTCACGTGCAGCGCATCGGTCACCGGGTGCCCGTTGGTGTCCAGCCAGCCCTTTCCATTGGATCCCGTGCTCTCTACCACGAATGTGTCGCCGTCCCAGCGCCCTACCGAATACCCCTGCCATGTCGGATTGGGGTCTTTGGGAAGCGGCCGCCCGTCGGTGAAGATCTGCCGGAAGATGGTGCGCGACTCGTAGAGAATCAGCGTCAGCCCCGGCGTCTCAACGATCTTCCACGGAGAAGTCACGGCGATCTTCTCCGGAATGATGGACGGCAGGCAAAAGTTGTTGGGGTCGTCTTTTCCCCGGTTGTCCATACGCTGCTTGTATTCGGCTGCGGCCCACGGCTGGAACGGCACTTCTTTGAGGTCGGCGGCGATGTTGATCAGGTATTTCAGGCCAGGGACCATCCAGATTCCCGACAGATCCGGCTTTCCATCCGCGCTGCGCGGCGCTGGCGCAGTCAGGTTCGGCCGCCCGTCTTCGGTGCGCGGGATCCCTTTGGTTTTCCGATCGAGCCACTGGGCGGGAGCGGCAGCAGCTGTGAGAAAGAACAGAGCCGCGGCTGCCCTCTCGCCGCTTTTATCGAAGAGGAGCATTGTGAATGACCGGATTATACATCAGTCGGCCGATCCCGAGCGGCCAGGTTCGATGTATACTAACCCCACCCGAGCGAATCCCATGGGAGTTCCGGTTCATGCGAAGACGTGGGTCCTCACCGCCGGCTTGGCTACCGTGTCGGTTCTGCCGGCGCAGTGGCTGGACTATCCGACCGCCGGGGTGCCCAAAAAACCGGACGGGTCCAGGAACCTCGCCGCCCCGGCTCCGCGAACCCGGGACGGGAAGCCCGATCTGTCAGGCATCTGGGCGCCAGCCCGACGCTCATCCTTGAATGAAAGTCTGGAGGGTCAGTTGAACGCGACCGGACCGTTTTGGGATTTTGGTTCGGTGGTTCCCGGCGGCCTGCCGTACCAGCCCTGGGCCGCTGAGCTGCGGAATCAGCGCTTCCAGGACCGCAGCAAGGACAATCCGGATGTGCACTGCCTGCCGCTCGGCATCCTGCAAATGGATACTCATCCGTTCCCGCGCCGGTTCATCCAGACGCCCGGGTATCTTGCGATTCTGCACGAGCGCGACATGGAATACCGGCAGATCTTCACCGATGGACGGCCTCTGCCCACCGACCCGCAGCCGGCCTGGAACGGCTACTCGACCGGCAAATGGGTCGGCGACACGCTGGTGGTCGAAACCATCGGGTTTCGCGACGGACTGTGGGCCGATTACAGCGGCAGTCCGTTGACCAGCGCCGCCAAGATCACGGAGCGATTTCGCCGCCCGACCTTCGGGTCGATGGAGATCGAGATCACGGTCGACGATAGCAAGGCGTACACCAAACCCTGGACGGTGAAGCTGGACCTCGTCTTCCAGTTCGACACGGACCTGCTTGAGTACGTGTGCCTGGAAGGCGAGAAGGACGCATCGCACATGGTAGGCAAGTAAGCCCCTCGGGCGAGCGCCGCGATCCGGCCTGGGATGGATCAGAATTCGAAGCGTGCCACGAGCCGTCCCGTCCGCGGCGGATACTCAGCGTCGAAGTGTTGATCGATCCGAAACCGGAGATCTACATCCCCGGCCGGGAGCAGGCGCCGTTCCCGCCCGTCGCGAGCTTCGAGACCGGCGCGGTCTGCGGGCTGATGCTGACCCCGTTGACCGGTGGGCCGTTGACGGTGGGGTCGTTCATATACGTATACGTACAGTTGAATGAACTCCGCGCGAATATGCA
>JAGWQP010000016.1 GCA_028876805.1 Acidobacteriota bacterium
ATTAAACCTCGCGCCCCACGACCTTCGCCGCTGTGCCGCATGCGGCATAATCGCCGCACCTGCGCACGGCTTTGCCACTCTGCTGGCGACGAACTAGACCAGATTCAATTTTCTGCTTGGACACGAGGTGTGCAAACGACCGAAAATATTTGGGTTGCACCCAACGCTTCGCCGGAGCTGTAAATGACAGGATCGGAATCGAGCCGACCAGTTGACCGCCGGGTGACGATTACGAGACAAGCAGGAGTTGGTGATTGAATAAACTCCCGTTCTGGCATAGCTGCCTCCAAGTCCAAAACAAGCACTGCGCTGCCACCGTAGGTCTTCACTACTTTGGGTTCCCACTGCAGCCACTGGCTACCAGCCGGACAAGAATGTTCGCCGTGGGACGCCCCGCGAAGCGCTGCTCGATGCTCAGAATCCCGACGAGGGATGAAGGTCCAAAATCGGATGGCCCGCCGCCCGATGCAGCAATGACGGCCTAGTTTACTACGGAAGACACCTTGAATCGTAGCGGGGAACCCTGTCCTCCCCGGCTTGACACACCCATCCATCGGTGGTGATACTGACAGACGATAGATCTCGCACTTCGTCGTCGAGGGGAGTCACAATGCATCGAGAGACCGCTGTTATTCTCCGGGTCTTAGTGTTTATTCTCATCGCCGTTCCTTTGGCTGGGCAGACCGCCGCGTTGGTCGGCACGGTGAAAGATCAACAGGGCGCTGCCATGCCCAAGGTCAGCGTTACCCTCACCGGAGAGCAGACCGGAGTCAGTCAGACTACCACTACCGACTCCGCCGGCGACTACGAGTTTTCCACCGTCCGCCCCGGCAATTACAAGCTCCAGGTAATGCAGAAAGACTTCCAGACCTTCGTCCGGTCTGGCATCGTGCTCGAGGTCGACGCCCGCATCCGTATCGACGCCGTCATGGAGGTTGGCCAGACCGCGACTATCGTCGACGTCGCAGTGCAGGCCGCCACGGTGCAGACCGAAACCTCCGCTATGGGCTCGGTCGTCGAAACCAAGAAGATCGTCGAGCTTCCGCTCAACGGCCGCTTCTTCCTCGACCTCGCCCTGATGCAACCCGGCACTGTCGTCCCCAGCACCAACAATCGCACCTTTCTGGCCGTGCCCAGCGGCATAGGCATCTCCGGGATCAACGCCTCCGGCACCCGTGAGGATTCCACCAACTACCTCGTCGACGGCATCAACCTCAGCGATATGGTGCAGAACCAGATCACCTTCCAGCCCAACATTGACATGATTCAGGAGTTCAAAGTCCAGACCAACGCCTTCTCCGCCGAATACGGACGCAACGCCGGCATCATTATCAACGGCATCTCCAAGTCGGGCACCAACGGCCTGCACGGCACGGTCTACGAATTTGTCCGCAACAGCGTCTTCGATGCCAAGAATTACTTCGATCCCGCGGGCAAGATCCTGCCCTTCAAGCGCAATATCTTCGGCTGGAGCGTCGGCGGTCCCATCATCAAGAACAAGACATTCTTCTTCCACAGCTACGAAGGCCGCCGCGGCCGCGAAGTCGCAACCCTGAACACGGTCGTTCCCACCGGGGGCCAGCGCGCCGCAGTCACCGATCCCGTCATCCAGAAGCTGATCGGCCTGATCCCCGCAGCCAACGACGCGACCGGCACTCACTTCGTCGGCTCCAACCCGCGCCAGCGCACGCTCAATCAGGAGACCGGCCGCATCGACCACAGCATCAGCGACAAAAATTTCCTCTTCGGCAGTTTCATCATCAATCGCGATGAACGCACCGAGCCCACCCTGCAGGGAAACAATCTGCCCGGCTTTGGCGACCTGCGCCCGGCCAAACGCCTGCTCATCACGTTCGGCGACACCGAGGTCTTCCGCCCCAACCTCATCAACGAATTTCATGCCGGGCTGAACCGTGTCTTCATTACGTTCGCCCCCGTCTTCAACGGCAGTCCGTCTTCGTTTGGGATTACGTCACCCTCCGGTGTGACGCCCGAGATTGAGGTCGCCAATATCGGCACCGGCAATCCATGGTTCGGCGGCATCGCCGGCTTCCCTCAGGGACGCGGCGATACCCTCTTCCAGTACTCGGATTCGCTTGCCTGGATCAAGGGCAAGCATACGATCAAGTTTGGCGGCGAATATCGCCGCTTCCGCAACAATAACTTCAACGGCGGCACGGGCGGCGAGATCCGGTTCCCCTCGCTCAACGCCTTCCTCCTCGGCCAGCCATCGCAGGATGTCGAGACCTCTTTGCCGGTCACTCCCGGACTTCGCGTAAACGCCATCGGTACGTTCGTCCAGGACGATTTCAAAGTCACATCGCGGCTCACCATGAACTACGGGCTGCGCTGGGAATATAACGGTGTTCCCAGCGAGGTTCACGATCGCCTCAGTGTCTTCAACTTCAGCACCAACGTCCTCAACCGCATCGGTACCAACGGCATCGATGAGGTCTACCACAAGCACTTCACCAATTTCGGCCCGCGTCTGGGATTCGCTTGGGATCCGTTCGGCAAGGGCAAGACCGTGATACGCACCGGTGTCGGCTTGTACTATGACCAGCCGGTTACCAATATGGTGGCGAATCTGGGTTCCAATCCGCCCTTCTCCCAATCCGTCAACATCACCCAGAACATCACCCTGGCAACGCCGTTCAACTCACCCCCCGGCGTGGGCGCCGCCCTCTTTGTCATCGATCCGAATTTCACGAACGGCCACGTTCTCTCTTACAATTTCAACGTGCAGCACGAAATCTGGGGCACTCTCTTCCAGGTCGCCTACGTCGGCAGCCAGGGCAGGCATCTGCGCCTGATCGGCGATCTCAATCAGGGCATTGGCGGTAAGCGCCCCATCGCTACGTTCACATCCATCAGCGCCGCCGGCACACCCGTCCCCAACTCGACCGGCGGCGCGATGACCGGGTCTGAATCCGTTTCGAACTCCAACTACAATGGAATGTGGCTGAGCGCGGAAAAGCGCTTTTCCAAAGGCCTGACCTTCAACGCCTCCTACACCTTCTCGAAATCCATTGACAACAACTCCGTCGGCAGCTCGAATGCGCAGGCACAGAACATCTACAATCTGGCTGCCGAGCGCGCTCTTTCGGACTTCGACGCCCGCCATCGCTTCGTTCTCAGCGGTATCTATCTGTTGCCGTTCAAGTGGGAGCAGAGCGGATTCACCAAGCGCCTCACCGATGGCTGGAGTATATCGCCCATAGTCAATCTCCAATCGGGCAGCCCGTTCAGCCCGATCGTGCCTAAGGCCGATCCCAGCAGCTTCGAGACGTTCGACCGGCCGAACGTCGTGCTGGGCCAGCCGCTCTACGTCGTCAATCCTACGCCCCTTCAGTGGTTGAACAAGGCGGCATTCTCCATCGCGCCCCCCGGTGTTTTCGGCAACGCCGGTCGCAACATCCTCACCGCACCCGGATTCGAAGACATCGATTTCGCCATCTCCAAAACCACCGCGATCAAAGAGCGCGTCGCCCTGCAATTCCGCGCCGAGGCTTTCAACCTTTTCAACCACCCGAATTTCGGGCAGCCGTCGAACAGCATTACGGCCGCCAACTACGGTCAGATCACGGCCACCCGCACGGCTCGCGGCGACCTCGGCAGTTCCCGCCAGTTGCAACTAGGCATGAAACTGGTCTTTTGATTAGAGCGTGTACTGGTTTGATGCCATTGCCGCCCAGCACTTTGATGGCAACCAGGCGGTCGAGCTTGGTATCGCAGGCTTTGTACACCTCACCCATCCCGCCTGCGCCGATTGGCGCCAGGACCTCATATGGGTCGAGGCGAGTGCCAGCCGCCAAAGGCATGACATCAGATGATTTTGAAGAACGATTAACGGGGTAACCGGAGATGTGCTTGCTCAGGATTCGCCCGGTTGGTCGGCCGCTCGAAGGAATTCAAGTTGACGAGTAGTTGTCGTACCGTACATCTGCCACGACGGCCTCGCGCAACTCGGAGCGAGTGACACCAAGCTATCGCCCGGGACCGCGGGCCGTGGGCGGAGGAAGCGTGCCGCCTTCAGCGAGCGTCTTCATGTTGGTCAGCGCACGCGTAAACTGCGCGGTCCGCTGCTGAATGTCCTTTTCCCGAGCCGCGTCGTCGGCCAGCATCGAGTTGTCGAAGACCAATGTGTAAACGAGCTTCGACGTGGTCGCGCTCACGGGAACTGCTTCCACCGTGCCGTGATATAGGTTGTACCGTTGACCTTCCCGCACCGGCTGCGTGTAAGTGTACGACATGGCCGTTTTCGCGACGAGAATCTCGATGACAGCGCCGTTGCGAAGTGACCGGACGGCACCGACTTCGCCATCCTTACCTGAAGTGATGACGCAAGGGACCTGCAGCCATTCTTCGATATCGCAGTATTTGCCGACGCGCTTCCAGACTTCCGCCGTAGGGCGGCTTACGGCGATTTCCAGGGGGATGGAAACGTAGTGCGGATTCGGAGTTTGTAGCGGGGCCGGAGCTGGTGCCTGGGCAAAAGCGGTGCTGAAGATGGCAACCAGCAGGCCGACGACGGTGGGCAAATGCCGCAACCTTGTTCTCGAGAAAAAAGACTGCATGCCCTATATAGTACATCGTGCAGCAGGTGGAATCGCGGTGGCCTTCTCCAACAGGGACCGACGAGGCATCTTCGTCCCTATTACTTCGCACAAGCGGACTTCGGGACCGCGCCTCTAGCCATTGCTGATAAGCAGCATATAGCCGATCTACAAGTCGCCGACGATCCACTCCGAGACCTCACCCAGCGCAGCCTCAACGCACACGAAGTGCTGCCGCGGCGAGATGTTCACCTTGCATCGGCTGAAGCTGCCACCTTCGCCGTACAAATGCCTTGCCAAAACCAATGTGATCGAGAGTCCGCAGAGCGGTGTGGAGCGCCGCACGGCGAACGTCACCCGGTGGCGCGATCGGGAGATGGCGGAGCGCTGGGTCGCTTCGGCCTGGCTGCTCAAGGAGAAGAACTTCCGCAAAATCGACGGCCATCGAGATCTGTGGGCGTTGGCCAAGATCTTGGGCCGTCAACCTCTAGTTCAGCCAATCGCAGGAGAAGCTAACGTAAAATAGACTGGTTGCTGTTGCCAGCCATCAGCTACGGTTGCGAGATCTCCGGATGGACGCGTGATCCAAATTTCCGCCGGTAACGCGAACGACTCTAAACAAGAAGGGGGATGATTATGACCGTTCTACGAAAGATCTTTGGGACAAGTGTTGCGTTAGCAGTCGCTCTGACGATCAGCGCGTCGTCCTCGGCCATTGCACAAGCACCTGCGGCAGCGCCGGCCCAAGGCGGTCGTGGAGCTGGTGCGGGTGGCGGAGGCACGCAAGGCGGCAGTCGCGGGGGCCGAGGCGCCGCTCCGCAGTACACCCCGGCACCCGGTGCGAGGGACCTGAAAGCAGTCCTTTTCAACTGGGCCTGGTATATGGGCATGCTGCGGAGCAGTGAGGAACGCGACCTGATCATGTCGCTCGAATATCAGGGCAAGGGCGTCATGCAAGTGGATGGGCAGCCCTGCAATGTGACGAAGTATCGAACCAGCATCAGCTACCAGACGTCGGGTGAACGGATCCAGATCACCGGCACTCGGCCCAACGGCCAGAGTTGCTCCAATATCGAAGTCCTCAGTGGAGCGTACGCCTGGAACGAAGACATTCCCGGCGCCGAACTCGTCGCGGGCAAAGGCAAAGCCACTCCGATGCCGGCCACTGTAGAGGAGCGGATGATTCGCCTGTGGGCAAGCCCGCAGGGTGCGTTCAAGGCCGCATTCGCTGGGACTTCGGACCCACCTCAAATGGCGCCCAGACCGCAACAGGTACCAGCCGATGTCATGACGGCAGGTAAAACGTCCGTCGCATGGGAAGGCAACAAGCCGGTGGTGGCGTTCCCGATCCCGGGCGTCCCCAATGCAACTGCGACCGCCACACTTGACGCGAAGTTCATGGCCGAACGCGTCGTGGTGAAAAATGGTGCGAACACTTACGAGTTCACTTACAGTGATTATCGAGATTGGAACAATCCGCTCAACCCTGCCGAGGCGTTTTACGCGGGCAAGATGACGGAACGCAAAAACGGCGCCGTCGTCCGCGACATTACGACGACGCTGACGGAAACGGGACAGATGTATGTCGTGATGCCTGTTCCGGCAAGCGTCAAGGCGGCGATCAAGCCAACGAATCAGCCTCCCAACTGGACTCTGACATCCAACGCAGTGACGACGCAGACTGCAGTTGTCGTAACGCCGCGGCTGGCCAATGAGAAGCCGGACATGACAGGAACCTGGGGTGCTCCCCCTCTTCTAATCACGGGTAGTGGAACCCGCCGATGTGGTCCAACGCAGGTTCCGGGTGGGGGACTTAACCCCGAAATCGGCTGCAAAACCGGGCAAGACAACTTTTGGCTGGATTATGAGTGGATCTCGCCTTCGCGGTTTGGGCCGAGTCGTCCCGTTTACAAACCCGAGTTCTGGGACAAGGTTCAGGAACTCGATCAGTGGACGAACAAGTACGATCCGATCATGACGTGCCAGCCGATGGGGATTCCGCGGGAGGGCACGCCCCGCCGCATCTTCCAAACGGTGAACGACATTACCATGCTGTATACGACGAGCGATTACGGAGGCGGGAACAGGGAATTTCGCGTGATTCCAACCGACAGCCGCAAGCACGACCCGAAGAAGGCGATCGAGGCCACCTACATGGGGTATACCGTCGGAAGCTGGGAGGGCGACAC
>JAGWQP010000223.1 GCA_028876805.1 Acidobacteriota bacterium
GAAAGGATTGCGGCAATCAGAAAAGGGCGAATTTTGCTCATGAGCGTGACTCCTTATGGGATCTGCACAGCGCCATTGCGCGCAGCCATGGTTTGGCCTTCGGCGTCCCGGACCACGAGACGGAGGACGTAAGAGCCAGGTGTCAGGTCGAACGTACTGCGAATGTTGATGCCGGAAGCGGGCAGTTTGGCCAGAGTCTCATCGCGCAGGCGGAGCTCGACGATCTTCTCGAGGCCGCTGATGAAATTGCCATTGCGATCGAAGACTCCGGAGACGATGGTCAGCTTGTCATTGTTGCGATCGCTCACCTTGCGATAGCGGAGATTGCGGATATCGACGCGGGCAAGAACGGAGAGTTTCGCTTGCACTTCGCTAGATTTGAAGAACTGGAGATTGAGATCGACGGGGATATCGTGAAGTTCTTCGCGAGAATAGACGGCTTCGCGGATCTCATCGCGGGCCTGTTCTTCGGGATCGATGGCGTGCTTGGGCGCGGAGTAACCGCGGCGGGCCTGCAAAGTATAGCCAGCGCCGGCAGGGTTTTTCAGAGTAACTTTGAGCTGATGAAAGCTGCCATCGAACTTCAGATTCTGGCGCGAGAAGCCGAGCACGTAGATGAAATCGGGCTGGGCAGCGAGGCGTTTGAGGCCCTCGCGGAGGTCGTTGTTGTTGTGGAAGAAGGTACCGCCGGTGGCATCCGCGAGTTCCGCCATGACATCTTCATTTGCGAGAGCGCTATCGCGCTGATACTGGCTCTTCGAGATAGCGCCCGCCACCGACGTTCCGGGCTGGCGTTGACTGGCGTCGGCTTCGGGACCGGGGATGTAGAGACCGCGGGCATCGAGGGAATTGATGGTGACGTTGGCGCGGATGGCGCGTTCCATGAGGTCGTTCTCATCGATGCGGTGATCGATGGTGAGATAAAAGCCTGGGGACACCAGAACGATGCTACGGCTGCCGGGCATGACGGCGATGCGGCCGACGATGTCGCGCAAGACGCCAGTGGCGTAGCGGGTTTCCTGGTCGCCAATCGACAACTGCTGCTGAGCGCTGGCCTGAGCAAGAGACTGCGCCTGCTGCTGGGCCGCCTGCTGCTGCGTTGTTCCTGGGGGCGGAGGATTGCACGCGAGGTAGTCAGCGGTGGCAGCGACGAGCGCCTGCTGATTGTTCTGGTTGACGATAAGATCGGCCATGTAATAAGGGATGGCCGGATTGGGGCAATCCTGCGAGGTGTTCGCGAAGCTGACCCACGGCTGGATGTGGTTGAGCGTTTCACGCAGTTTTTGGCGATCATCGCTGAAATCGAGGGTAGTGCGGCCCGAGGTGGTGAAGATGGCGACGCGGGTGACCGCCTCCAGCGAATCGCTCAAATAGCGCGTGACTGCCTGGCGCGATTGCCCGAGGTCCGCAACGCTGAGGTGGACATCGTCGAAAACGTAGGCAACGAAGCGGGTGGCAATTTCAAGGGGTGGAGTGGAGGAGCGAGGGGCGCTGGCCGGCGAAAGCGCCTGCCCCGCCGGTTCAGACACGGCCGAAACTACAGGTGTTGCCGGCGTTTCGATGGAGAACTTGGTGATGACCTGGGGCTTGCTGCGATCGAAAAGGAGGAAATCGTCCTTTTGCAAATTGGCGACGGCGTGGCCGGCGCGGTCGCGGACTACAACCGGAACGAGGACCAGATTTACCCCACTGCGGAAGGTAGCGGGTGCATCGTGGGTGGTGATTTCAGTCTGAGGACTGGCGGCACCTATCTGGGGACTGGGGGTTGGCGTTTGGGCGAAGGATGAATGGGCGAGCAGGGCGAGTGTCCCCCCGGCCCAGAATCGATGTAAAAAACCGCTCAACTGTTCCGATTTCCTTTCGGGCGGCCGTGGATGCATGGTACTACAAACTGGATCGGGGATCGAGGTCGGCATGACGATGCATGACGTGATTTTTCACCTTGTTGCTCGGACGCGATTTCGATGGACGGGGATTGATACCCGCGAGCGCGCGGGTAAAGCGATGCCTCGGCGCCTAGAGTTGTGTGGCCGTGCCTTTCCACCCGTACTGCCGGCAGGGCCATCTCGTAAATCTGGCCGGACTAGGCGCCCCGGGAGTTGGGAGAGTCTTATTTTCCTCGAGCCGCGCGGCGCCAGCCTTTCTAGGCGCGCGGGTTGCCGGTACGCGAGCTTGGGGCGACGTTGTGGAACTTGTCATAGCAGCCCAAAGCGCTCCCTAAACCGGTCGACCACCTCGACCAAACGCTCATCCAGCATCGCCATGACCGGTCTAGAAAGGTCCTGAGGCGTTCCCCCATGGTAGGCCTCGGCAACACCCCCGGCTATACATGCCAGGGTGTCGGCATCCCCACCCAGCGAAATTGCATTGCGGAGCGCGTCCTCGAAGCTCGTTGATTCGAAGAATGAAACCAGCGCCTGAGGAACGGTCCCCTGGCACGTCTCGTCGAAGTCATAAATCGGGCGGATCTGATCCAGTCGACCGCTTAGGTCGTAGAAGAATTGTGACTCGATGATTCGTCTGATCTGATCCTTGTCGCGAACTCGACGGGCGAGGTAGATTGCGGCAGCAGTTGCTTGTGCTCCCCGAATGCCTTCAGGGTGGTTGTGGGTTACTTCGGCGCTCCGCTTGGACCACGCGAGCACGTCCTCCATGGTCTCGAACGCGAACCCGACTGGGCTGACCCGCATAGCGGCGCCATTGCCAAAGCTGTTGTAAGGCTCGCGAACGCGGCGCCTGGCCCATTGCCGAAACATGCCTCCATACCCACGTCCGGGGTAGGCATGGGTGTACGAGTGCAGCAAGTCAACCAGATTCTGCCCGGTGAGGATCCACTCGGCGACGGCGACGGTAAGAACAGAGTCGTCAGTAAAGGTCGTCCCTTCGACAAAAAGGGGGAAATCCTTGGTCTTCGTCCCGGCTCGTTCATGGACCGAGCCGATCACATCTCCGATGATTGCACCGAGCATCGAGTGCCTCTCCAGGCCCCAACCCGCCGAAATTTGCTCATTCAGTCAAACAGCTGTCTTGCGCCCAACAGTATAACGGTTCCACCCGCAGCGCCGGACACATGAAAGCGTTGCCTTCGAAGTCCAGTGGTGTCGCAGGCGGACGCCAGGACACCCTTGGGTGCAAAACTGTCAGATGGGAGGCCGTTTATGATCCCGACGGCAGAGGGCGTTGTGCACGAGATGGTCCACGCCGCGACCAGCCGACTCGCTTGCTGAACGATTCTGCGAGGAGATTCGACATTTGCATGCTGCCGGAGCGCCCGTAGCAGAAAGTGATCGCCAAGAAGCCGTGGATCCGAAGCGCCTAACGAAGACTTTTGTCTACGACCTGTTGGAGGAAGCGTTCACCTCCGGCGCACCGACACTGTGGCAATTCGTGAGGTGGTTCCACGGAGCTTGTATCCCGAGGCAAGACGTGAGTACCGGGGAGCCCTACGCAGTGCGCGCTTGCGAGGCAAGGCTGAATAGTCCATGGACGGCCTCTACCTCCGCGTCAGTAGCGAGCGTCAGACCACGGAGAACCAGTTCGAGGACGTGCTCCGGGTGGCCGAGAAGGACGGCTACGGGCGCGACTGGAGCCAGATCCGCGAGGCGCTCTCCAGGTGCGTGATTGAGGAGCACCGGCCCGGCACCACTGGCACGGCGCGAACCGTGTACCGCGTGAATCGGAGCAGGCGGCGGAGCTGGCTCGCCAGTGTCTGCCCTTTTTTTTAGGCCGGTCAGACAATAGACGATTTGGCTTCGATAATTACTGGGATGGTGTTTGCCATCTCAATGGAAGAATCTCGATTCACCTTGAATGGCGCCCCCTTGTGATGCGGCCCGAGAGTCTCACGATGGTCGCTGCAGATTCGCGCGGATTCGGAGGCGCGCGCGCCCTCACTTCTTCGCCTCGCAGCATGGCAGCCATGGTTGCTCTCCGATACCATGCAGACTGATTTCGATGATTTCCTGCAGGACTTGGCTCATGGTCAGCATCATCCGCAAGAGCACGACTGGTCTGAAGGCGGCACCGTGCACACCAACGATGAAACCGGTGGACACGAAAAAAGGCCAGGCAGACAAGCGCGTCGTACAGAACACGAAGTGCGCTTAGCTGTATAGCGGGTTCTTGATCTTCGCCCACCTAGTCTCCTTCGGCGCGTGCAGGCCGTGCGGCAGTTCGGCGACGATTCTGTTCCGGTCGGCTTTCACGAACTGGTGCCCGATTGCGACGTTCCTGCGGAAGTTGGGCTTGGAGCGGCAGGCCCGAGCATGCGTGTTGCAGCACCGCCGTGCCCGTTGTAGCATAAGTCCCATCATGCCATTGCGCTACGTTCTCCTACTCGGCCTGCTGGCAGCGTTATGGGTGGCCGCACAAACGCCGCCTGTCGCGCCGCGCATCGAACATCGCGAAGTGCGCCACGGAGCCACGGTGGTGGACGACTACTTCTGGCTTCGCGAAAAGTCCAACCCCAAAGTGGCCGAGTACCTGGAGGCAGAAAACGCCTATACGGCGACCATGACAAAAGACCTGCTGCCGTTCAGCGACTCCCTTTACAAAGAGATGCTGGGGCGGATCAAGCAGACCGACCTCTCGGTTCCGGTCGCCCGCCGCGGCTACCTGTATTATTCCCGCACCGTGGAGGGCAAGCAGTACCCCATCGAATGCCGCCGCAAACGGAACATGGAGACGCCCGAGGAAGTGCTGCTCGACATGAACGAGTTAGGCAAAGACAAGAAATTCGTGGGGCTGGGTGGGTTCGTGGTGAGCGACGACCAGAATCTGGTGGCCTACACGGTGGATTTCACGGGCTTCCGGCAGTTCGCGCTGCGGGTGAAGGACCTGCGCACCGGACAGACGCTGCCCGACACCACAGAGCGGGTGACTTCGCTCGCCTGGGCGGGCGATAACAAAACGCTGTTCGTGGTTACAGAGGACGCGGTCACCAAGCGCAGCGACAAGCTGTGGCGCCACGTGCTGGGCAGCGCGAAATTCGAAGAGATCTGGAATGAAAAGGACGAACTGTACGACATCGAGATCGGCAAGACGCGGGACCTGAAATACCTGTTCCTGCAAAGCGAGGCCAAGGACACCTCCGAGGCCCGCTATCTGCGCGCCGACCGACCGGCCGACACCTTCACCGTGTTTCTACCACGCGAAAAGGGCCATCGTTACTACTTGGACCATCGCGAAGGACTCTTCTACATCCGGACGAACAAGAGCGGCCGCAATTTTGCTGTGATGACGGCACCGGAAAACAACCCCGCTCCGGGTAACTGGAAGGTGTTCCTGGCCCACCGGGACGACGTGCGGCTCCAGAATATAGACTTATTCAAGGACTTCGCGGTATCGGTGGAGAAGAGCAACGCGCTCGACCACCTTCGGATCTACGACTTCAAGTCCAGCGTTTGGAAGGAGATCGCATATCCGGAGCCGGTGTACTCGGTCTTCCCGGGCGGCACACCGGACTACGAATCGAACACTTATCGTTATAACTACCAAAGCCTTGTGACGTCTTCGAGCGTGTTCGACTACGACGTTAACACCGGTAAGTCCACCCTGCGGAAGCAGCAGGAGGTGCTGGGCGGGTACGACTCGAAGCAGTATGTGTGCGAGCGTCTCTGGGCTACGGCGCGCGATGGGGTCAAGGTCCCGATTTCGATCGTGTATAAGAGAGGCTTCGTACGGAACGGCAAGGCTCCGCTTTTTCTCTACGGCTACGGCAGCTACGGTTTCGGCACGCCGCCCACGTTTTCGTCCAACCGGGTGAGCCTGCTTGACCGCGGAATGGCATACGCTATCGCGCACATTCGCGGTGGCGACGAGATGGGGGAGAAGTGGCGCGAAGACGGCATGCTCATGAAGAAGCAGAACAGCTTCTTCGACTTCATCGACTGCGCCGAGTTCCTGATCCGGGGGAAATGGACTTCCAGCGACCGCCTGGCGATCGAGGGCGGCAGCGCGGGTGGCCTGCTGATGGGCGCAGTGGTCAATATGCGCCCCGACCTGTTCCGCGCGGTGCACGCGGCGGTGCCGTTCGTAGACGTGATGAACACGATGATGGACGCCACGCTGCCATTGACGGTAGGAGAGTACCTGGAGTGGGGAAACCCCAATGAGAAGCCGGCTTACGACTACATGAAGACGTACAGCCCGTACGACAACCTGGAGAAGCGTGCCTATCCCGCGATTCTGGTGACCACCAGCTTCAACGACAGCCAGGTGATGTATTGGGAGCCAGCCAAATATGTGGCGCGCCTGCGGACCTTGAAGACGGATTCCAATCCGCTGCTGCTCAAGGTCAAGATGGACCCGGCGGGACACGGCGGGGCCAGCGGGCGCTACGATCGTCTTCACGACACGGCGTTCGAGTATTCCTGGCTGCTGACACAGGTGGGGATCACGAAGTAGCCGCGCCGGCCTTGTCCAGCGACGGGCAAGACCGCCCCCCGCTATCTGGCGGACCATGTCGTACCTCTTAAACGCGGCGGTACGTTAGATCCTAGGGCTCTATCAAGTCGTGATATCGGTACGCTTCGGCGCTTTCACGCGACGAAGCCTCACCTTGGCCCACGGCAGCGGTTTAGGCGTTAACCGTCAATCGGCACTCAATTGCCTGGCGGCCCATTTCCCCTGCCGACTAGGGTGGTGCGAAAATCAGTTCATGCGGGCGCAGCTACAACGCGGCCAATCGCGCGGGGGGTGGGGGGCTGCCGTTACGTCATCGATTTGCATCCTACTGGTTGCACAGTCAGGCGTGGCACAAACTAGCCCTGCGCCCGGGACCATCCGCGGCTCCGTCGCGGACTCCTCCGGATCGGTGGTGGAGGCCGCCATCGTCAGGTTACAGGCAGCCGGGTCCGCTGCCCAGCGCACTACTCTTACCGACCAGACGGGCTCCTTCCACTTCTCTGCGGTCGAGCCCGGGGCCTACACCCTCACCATCACGGCTGCTGGTTTCACGGACGAGAAGGGCAATGTTTCCGTGGTTTCCGGTGAGAATCCACCGCTCCCTCCGGTCGTTCTGCAGATCGCACCCGCCATCAGCAAAGTGGATGTGAGTCTTCCGCCGCACGAACTGGCCGTCCAGCAGGTGCACGCCGAGGAGAAACAGCGGTTGCTCGGGATTATTCCGAACTTCTACGTCTCCTACGATCCGAATGCCGCGCCTTTGACCGCCGCCCAGAAATTTCAGCTTGGCTTGCGAACGCTCATCGACCCGGAGGTCATCCTGGGCAACGCAGCCGGCGCCGGAATCGATCAATGGCGCAACACCACCGACCGCCAATTCGGCCAGGGGATGGAAGGGTACGGCAAGCGCTTTGGCGTGGACTACGCCGCCACCGTCACCCACGTCTTGATCGGTCATACCCTCACCCAATCCGTGTTTCACCAGGACCCGCGCTATTTCTATAAAGGAACCGGCGGTTTCCGTTCCCGATTTCTTTACGCCATTGGGACCGCGTTCGTTGCCAAGGGCGACAACGGCCACTGGCAGCCGGACTACTCCGATATGTTGGGCGGCCTCGCCGCGCGGGAGATCCTATCCCCCCTCCACTCCGCCA
>JAGWQP010000224.1 GCA_028876805.1 Acidobacteriota bacterium
CCGGCGACTGGAAAATGTACCCCTCTTCCCCGTCGAGGGCGACGTCGGGTCCCTCACTTCTGTTGCTCGCACCAAACTCGCACCAAATATGCCGCTGAATTTGATCCGCTCCTCGAGCACCCTGGTATCAACGCGGACGTATTGATGGCCAACATCAGCTGGTAGACGATCAAGGTCCGCTGCGGGATCGTCGGGGCGTAGTCGGCCCTCGGCGCACTGCAGGCGTTGTCGAGCCTCGCGAAGGTCACCGACAAAAGGCCCATTGCCGCCCGACGCCAGGCCATATCCCACGACCGCCCACGCCACCGTCACGACCTCCCTCAAGATGGAGCTCTCGATCACCCGTGGAAACGACATCCTTCCCTCGAACCAGGCCCCCATCGAACAGCGCCAAGCCAGGATCCGTACATCATCGCGCCCAGCGCTCGCCGGCACCTAAGCATTGTCGCCCCCGCTTTCGGCGGGCCGTGAGGCCGCTTCTACAGCCGGCAATCTGGTTTGAGATCCGTTGCTCGGGCGCGCCCACAGGGCGGTGGGCGTGGCTACGACGGCGAGCAGACACAAATTTAGGCCAGTGTTTCATCGTGGAAACCGTTCGCTAACGGGGCAGTCTCGAACAAAACTATTTTCTGATACGCCTCCTTCCGCCACAAACACAAGGTTTCTATCTGTAAGATCGGTTTTTTTTATGGGCCGAGCGGTTAGGGAGTGTCAGCCAGAGGGCGGTCCGGGTACAATGACGAGAGCACTCAGCCCGATGGCCGGTTCTCTCGTCGCTGCTCCGGTGATTGACTCTCGGTACACGCCCTTCCGTCTCTCGATCGGGCCATCCAGAATCCATCGCCGCGGGGTCTACGCGGAGCAATTCATCGCCGTGCGCCGCAAAGTCATCGAATACACGGGCGAAAGAATCAGCCGGCGTGAGACCAAGCGTCGAGGGAGCAATTCGCTCACCTATTTGTTCACGCTCGACGATTACTGGACCGTCGATGGCGCGGTCGGCGGCAGCGGCGCTGAGATCATCAATCACAGCTGCGACCCTAACCTGCGCAGTTCGATCCTCAAGGGACATATCTTGTATTGGAGCATTCGCGATATCCAACCCGGTGAAGAGCTAACCGTGGATTACCTGTTCTCAAACAAGATCGACCCCATCCCCTGCTTCTGCGGAGCCGCCTGTTGTCGCGGGACGATCAACGTGAAGTAGCCGGGATCCGGCTGCCAGTACCGCCCCTGTTTGGTTCCGCTGGTCTTATAATTGAAAGATTGTGAACGCGACTGCCTCAGGTTCTTCCGGCGCACGCCAGACAGCGCCTTGGTATGTGTGGTGCGCGGTGGCCGCCGTAACCTCCGCCATGATCGGAGTGCACTGGGATATTTCGTGGCACCAATCGATTGGCCGCGACACCTTCTGGACGCCCGCCCACCTGGCCATCCACCTGTGCGGGGTGCTGGCGGGCGTGGCTTGCGCCTACCTGATTCTCTCCACCACGGCGCGCCGGGAATCGTCCTTACGCACTCATGCGGTCCGCATCTGGGGCTTTTGGGGGCCGCTCGGCGCGTTCATTGCCGCCTGGGGCGGCATCGCCATGCTGACCTCGGCTCCGTTCGACAATTGGTGGCACAACGCCTACGGCTTGGACGTGAAGATTCTCAGTCCACCGCACATGGTGCTGGCGGCGGGCATCATCGGCGTCGAGGTGGGGGCGCTGATTCTCATCTTGGGTTACATGAATCGCGCGGCCGAAAGCGAGAGAGGCCTGCTGCTGGCGATGTTCCTCTATGTCGGTGGAATGATCCTGGTTTGCCTGATGATCCTCGAGTTGGAGCTCACAATTCGCCCGCTGATGCATAGGGCGCATTTCTACCGCGTGGTGGCTACGGCCGTGCCGCTGGTCTTGGCGGTTGTCGCGCGCGGGGCCCGATACAAGTGGGCGGCTACGGTGGTGGCCGGCGTCTACACGCTGTTCATTGCCCTGGTCTTATGGATTCTTCCGCTTTTCCCGGCCGAACCGAAGCTCGGTCCTGTTTACCATCAGGTCACTCAGTTCACGCCCCCCGAGTTTCCCCTGTTGCTGATCGCGCCTGCCTTCCTGCTGGACTTGGTCTGGCAGCGAACAGGGCACTGGGGGGCCTGGAAGCAGTCGGTGGTGTCGGCGATGATTTTTCTTGTAGCTTTCGCCCTAGTCCAGTGGCCGTTCGCCGATTTCCTGATGTCGCCCGCCGCCCGCAACTGGTTTTTCGGAACAAAGTACTTCGGATATAACACCAGGCCTGACTCGATCTATGCGCGGTATCTGTTCGTCCGTCCGGAGACCGCGGCCGTGTTTTGGCAGGAAACGGGCCTGGCTTTCGTCATCGCCGCCATCGGGATCCGGTTAGGGATCGCTGGCGGAGATCAGCTCCAGCGAATCCGCCGATAAGAGGCAGCCCGAGGTTACCGGAATGAGACTCGTCGCCGCGACCGCGATCTGCGCGATCCCGTTATTCGCTCATGTAGGGAGTCCTGACGTTTTCTTTGAAGGCGAAGCGGGGCCTTACCGGCTGCTGGTGACCGTCCGGACACCGCAGGTGATTCCGGGTGTTGCTGAAGTCGAGATTCGTAGCGCGTCCCCGGACGTGCGGCAAGTGCGCATCGTGCCGCTGCCCATAACAGGCCCAGGCGCGAAATTCGCCCCCGTTCCGGACTTGGCGCGGCGCTCCGAGCGAGATCTGCAATTTTACACCGGCTCGCTCTGGCTGATGAGCACGGGCTCGTGGCAGGTCCGGGTGGCTGTGGACGGGACGCGCGGCCCGGGAACGGTCTCGGTGCCGGTGCCGGCGCTCTCGACCCGCATTCTCGGCATGCAGGGCGTGCTGGAGGCGATCCTGATTCCGCTCGCCTTGTTGTTGGCCGGCGGGCTGGTCAGCATCGTGGGAGCGGGAACCCGGGAAGCCCAGCTGGAACCGGGCGTGGAGCCGGACGGCGCGCGGGTGCGGCGCGCTCGCACGGCCATGGCGGTGACCGCGCTGGTCGTGGCCGGCGCGATGTGGCTGGGCGCCGAGTGGTGGAATTTGGAGGCCGGCGACTACCAGCGGAACGTCTACCAGCCGCTCCGTCTTCAGGCGACGCCCAATGGCGACCGACTGGTGCTGCACCTGGAGGACCCGGGCTGGCTGAATCGGCAAACCGACGACCTGGTGCCCGACCATTACCACCTGATGCATCTCTATGTGATTCATCTACCGGCGATGGACCAGGTCTGGCACCTGCATCCGCAGCTCACCGCAGCTGCGACGTTCACCCAGGTGTTGCCTCCCATGCCGGCCGGCCGCTACGCGCTCTACGGCGATATCGTGCACGCCAGCGGATTCCCAGACACCGCCACCGCAGAAATCGAATTGCCGGCGGTAGCGGGCCAGCCGCTTGAGGGTGACGACTCGACCGGGAGAGGCCCGCCCGTGGCCGGCGCAGATACCAATCGCAGTGTGGCGGTACTCGCCGACGGCTATCGCATGGTCTGGGAGCGCGGACCCTCAGCTCTACACGCTCGGCAACCCTACGAATTCCGGTTTCTGCTCGAGAACCCAGCCGGCCGACCTGCCAGCGACTTGGAACTGTACATGGGCATGCAGGGCCACGCGGCTTTCGTGAGCCCCGACGGTCGCGTGTTCGCGCATGTTCATCCCTCCGGCACCGTCCCCATGGCGGCGCTCATCTTGGTCGGGGACACGGATCCGCATGCCGGACACATGACGTCCTCTACCGGACTGCCGGCTCAAGTTTCCTTCCCTTACGGCTTTCCCAAGCCCGGCTCCTACCGCCTGTTCGTGCAAGTGAAGCGGGGAGGGCACATCGAGACTGGGACATTTGATGCTCGCGTGGAGAATTGATCTTTGATCTCCATTCGCGAGAAGAGCGTGCTGATCGCAGGCGCCGGGCGCGGCATTGGCAAACGCCTCGCGATGGGCTTCGCGGAAGCGGGCGCCCGGGTTGGCCTGCTGGCCCGCAGCCAGCCGGAGCTTGATCTGGCCAAACTGGAAATTGAGCAGGCTGGCGGCAATGCGCTCCGCATCAGAGCCGACATCCGCGACGTCGAACAGATGAATGCAGCGGTCGACCGTATCCGCGTGGTCTTCGGCGCCCTGGACGTGCTGGTCGTGGCCGCGGGCGTGCAGGGGCCGATCGGCCCGTTCGTCGCCACGAAGCCCAAGGCCTGGAACGAAGCCATAGAAATTAATCTCATCGGCGTGGCCAATGCCTGCCGGGCCGCGTTGCCGCCCATGATCGAGAAGCGTTCGGGCAAGATCATCCTGCTGGCCGGCGGCGGCTCGGCCGATTCCCGGCCCAACTTCACGGCGTATGCAGCCGCCAAGACCGCCATCGTGCGTCTGGCCGAGTGTCTCGCCGACGAGGTCCGCGATCACAACGTGCAAGTAAACTGCATGGCGCCGGGAGCTTCGTATTCCCACATGACCGACGAAATCTTAAATGCCGGCGAGGAGAAGGCCGGGCGCAAAGAGATCGAAGATGCCGAGCGGGTGCGAGTCACCGGAGGCGTGAGCCCGGAAAAGCAGATCCAGCTGGCCTTATTTCTGGCCTCCGAGGGCTCCAACCACATCAGCGGCAAACTGATTCACGTCAACGACGACTGGAAGCGCTTCGAGTCGCAGAACATGAAGCCAGAGCTATATACCTTGCGGCGGGTGCAAAAGATTTGAGGCTGGCGGCGACGGAAGGCGACGGGGCACACTGAGGTTGAGGACAGGTGTCCATCCTCATCGTCGAACTCGGCACACCTCGAAAGCCCGGCGAAGGTCTGCGACTGGGAACGGTGCGGCGGCCCCCGCGCGGCGTTCCCAAGTCGGACTTCGCCCGGCTCGACTACTACGACGTCTGGTTCCCGAATTTGTCGCCGAGCACCGAACTGGTGCACGAAGCGCTGCGAGCGGCGGACGGGCGTGCCTGGGCCGCATTCTGCCGGAAGTTTCGCCGTGAAATGAGGGCGCCCGATCGGAGCCGTGAGCTGGATGTATTGGCAGCGCTGTCGCATCACACCAATCTCGCGCTGGGCTGCTACTGCCGTGACGAGAGCCGCTGCCACAGGTCCGTTTTGCGGGAACTTTTGTTGGAACGCGGGGCGGACGTAGTTTGAGCGAGACGCCAGGCTCACCCGCGTGAAGGGCTGGGCATGGAATGCCGCAGCCGCAGGCTTGGCGCCGACAGGGCATCGAGAAGTTGTTCGTGAATCTCGGGGCCGAGCAGATAGACCAGTTTCCCCTTAACCTCGGTGGTGGTGGCGAGAGACTTGGACACCAGCAGGCAGCAGACCTGGAGCTCGCCCGGTGTCAAACTGTTGGCCTCGATGCGCGCGTTTCCGTTGGCGTCTCCACGTAGCTTCCGCAAGAAGTCGCGCACAAACAACTCCTCGTCGCGAGAGTCGAGAGCGGCCCCAGCCGCAAACCAGCGTTGCTCGGAGGTGCCGAAGAAATGGGGGCCGGAGGCGTAGGCCAGCAGGAAAACCACGATGTCGATGAAAGCGGCCAGCGCCAACGAGAACCCGTGGCGCGCCGTCGGCGTCGAGAGCAAGTCCTCAAACGCCACCAGCAGGTCCTCCTGTCCGCTGGCGGTCCTGTCGACGTAGTCGGCGTAGTTGGGCAACGCCGGCCGCTCGAGGCGAGCCTCGTGGAGCGAGCCTTCGACGTCGTTCCAGGGGATGGCGTCATAGACCTGGCGGAAGTCGCGAAGTTGCTGATCGGTGGAATCGAGCGGCTTGAGCCGAGAGCGAAATTCGGCGAGGCCGCGCTGAGCATTCTGCATATGGGCCAGCGACTGACGCGCCAGTTGGCCATAACGGTCAAACGCGCTGTAGCGCAGCCCGGCCCCGGCACCTTCGTGATAGCCGGCCGAATACGTGCGTGCTTCCCGCGCCACTGCCTCGCGAATGCGAGCCAGGTAGGGGTCGGCATCTTCAGCGCGCGAAATGTACCCGTTAGCCTTCTCCGCGCCGGTCATCTCGTCGAGCGCGGCGACGTGCCTCTGCTCTTCGGCGATGGCGGAGGCCAACACCTGGCTGGTGTGGTCCGCGGTGTCGTTGAGCTTGTCGTAGAGTTTCCGTTCCACCTGCATGGGTCTTTCGCGGGCGGAAAACCACGTGTAAAGGCTGACATAGGAAAACGAGATGGAGACGGCAGCCGTGATCACGTAAACGGCAATCAGCAAGCCGCGTTTAGATTTGGTCAAGCCGATCAGCCATGCCACGAAGACGAGCGCGCTCTGCATGCCGAGCGAGGCCAGCAGTGAGAACCAGGTCGATAGATACAGTGCCATCCCCTGTTGGGTGGTGTACCAGGAGACGATCGACAGCAGGCAGCTGGCAACGAACAAAGCCTGGACGATCGGTCGGGTGACGCCGACCGAGGATGCCATCGATCTCGGTTCCATGAACAGGCAACGGCTGGGCCGCCCAAAAAGACGGCTGGGCCGTCCAAAAAGTTCGTTAGCGCCGCAATCGAAAAGTAAGGAAACGTACGCTCGGGCCCGACCTCGAATGGCGATCCAACGTCTCTGGCTACCCGCCGGTCGTTCTGCGGCTTTTGAGGTGTTTTCCGGAGGACGTGCGACTCAGAACTGATGAAGAACCGGTAATCAAGCGCGACGGACCTACCAATAATCTTCAAACCGACCATGAATTGGCAGCAGCGGAGAGCCAGACTTTGCGTTCGGGCCGCGCACGGTCCGGAACATGCCCGACTGCTTCGCCCGGGAGCGGATCACGGTTTTGCATCGGTGACGCCGGTTCCAATAACCGGTTCCAATAAACAGGTGCTGGCGGCGGAATTCCGGGTAACCCATGCGCTCGGCGTTTTTCTCGAACGTACTCGCCTTCAATTCGGATCTACTCCCCCCCTACTTCAATAGTGGGTGCATCGTTCGAACCGGAAACCGGACACGAGTTCTTCGATCTTCCCTATCTTCGAGCCGATTTTGTTGGCTCAACACCCAGCGGTTCTGACTGGCCTCGTCGTTGGGATGTAGCTTCGGGATGTAGCTTGGGGATGTAGCTTGCGAACCAACTCCCACAGATGGGCGGATGCGTGATACAGGATGGGCGGATGCGTGATACAGATCGACAAGTTGCATCCCTTCCGGATTCGGACTGGTACATCCCCCGCAGCATGTGACATAATATTCTCTTCTCTTCGATGCCCGGATACCGGTTGTTTGGGACCTGTGCCACTAGTGCCGCGGTTGGAACGCAATGCAGCGGACGGGTCTTGAATCGAGACGCCGGCGGGCCTCGGCTGAGAATGCCTAGAAGATTTTGCAATTCGTTTCGATTTACAATGAGAACTTCTCCACTCGGGTTCGGTTCCAACCGAGGGATCCGATCCCGGGCGAGGTGGAGTGTATAGAGGGGCTTGTCTGTTTGCTGTCTTCCTGATGCAGAATCCAAAGACTTCAGTCACGGGATCGGGACCCTTATAGAGCCATGTCCCAGATCTTTCATCACAGCTCGAATGCGATTGCACGCATTACGATTTACGGTGCGGTTTTCATTATCGGCTTCGCTGGTTGGGCGGGTTACCAGCTGGACCTTTCGCACTATGCGACGCGGCAAGATATACCTCGCGAGCAGCCCGTGCCGTTTAGCCATGCTCACCATGTGGGGGGTATTGGCATCGATTGCCGCTATTGCCACTCGACAGTCGAAGACTCGAGCTTCGCCAATATTCCACCCGTCAAGACCTGCATGAATTGCCACTCTCAGATTTGGAGAACCAGTCCCACTCTAGAGCCGGTGCGCGCCGCGTTCCGCACCAACACCTCGATCCGCTGGGTGCGCGTGTACGATCTGCCGGACTTCGTGTACTTCAATCACAGCATTCATGTGGCCAAGGGAGTGGGTTGCGAAACCTGTCACGGGCGCATCGACAAGATGCCGTTGACTTCACAGTTCCCGAATCTGCGCATGGAGTGGTGTTTGGGCTGCCACCGGAACCCGGAAAAGGCGGTCCGCCCGCGGGAGTTCATCACCACCATGGGATATCAGCCGGCCGGCGATCAAGAGGAGATTGGGCGCCGGCTGGTGGCGGAATACCGGATACAGAGCCCGCGAGTACTCACGAGTTGTTCCACTTGCCACCGATGAGCGACCAACCGAAGCAACTAGATTTAGCCGCGGTTCGCGCGCGGCTTGAAGCGGCGCGCGGGCAAGCGTACTGGCGCAGTTTGGAAGACCTTGCCGCCAGCCCAGGATTCAAGGAATTGCTGGAGCGCGAGTTCCCGCAGCAGGCCATCGGCTGGAGCGCCGACGAAGACGACGTGGAAGGCCGCCGCAATTTCCTGAAGCTCATGGGCGCATCATTGGCGCTAGGGGGGATGGCGGCCTGCACCCGGCAGCCGACCGAGCACATCATGCCCTATGTGCGGCAGCCCGAGGAATTGATTCCTGGCAGGCCCCTGTTTTTTGCGACCGCCACGACTCTGAACGGAGTCTCTCAGGGTGTACTCGCCGAGAGCCACGAGGGGCGGCCGACGAAAATCGAAGGCAATCCCGATCACCCCGCGAGTCTGGGTGCGTGTGATGCGTTTTCGCAGGCCTCGGTTCTCGAGCTGTACGATCCGGACCGCTCGCAGACGGTCCTGTTTGACGGCGAGGTGCGCGCCTGGGGCGATTTCTTTGGCGCGTTGCGAGCGGCGCTCGCGGAACAGACCGCCAAGAAAGGGGCGGGGATTCGCATCCTCACCGAGACGATCACATCCCCGAGTGTTGCCGACCAGATCCGTCAGATCCGGCTACTCTATCCGTCGTTGAAATGGCATCAATGGGAGCCGGCCGGGCCGCACAGCGCTCGGGCAGGCGCCAGGCTGGCCTTCGGACAGCCGGTGAACACTCATTACGACCTGAGCCAGGCGGATGTGATTGTGGCCTTAGATTCGGATTTTCTGGCTTCGGGGGCGGCGAACCTGCGGTATGCGCGGCAATTCGCTTCGCGGCGGCGCGTGCGCGAAGGCACGACGGCGATGAACCGGTTGTACGTCATCGAGCCGATGCCCACGGCGACGGGAAGCAAAGCCGATCACCGGCTTAGTTTGCGAGCCGGCGACGTCGAAGAATTTGCCTGGGCCTTGGCCACTGGTTTGGGCGCCGCTAACGGGCCCAAGTCGGGCGACAACGCCGACATTTATAAGTGGATCGGACCCATCGCGCGCGACCTGCAACGCCATCCGGGCGCCAGCGCCGTACTGGCGGGCGAGTATCAACCGCCGATTGTGCACGCGCTGGCCCACGTGATCAATGCCAGCCTCGGCAACGCCGGCAAGACCGTCCTTTACACCGATCCGATCGAAGCTAGTCCGGTCGATCAACTGGCTTCGCTCCAAGACCTGGTGAAAGATTTAGACGCGGGCGCCGTAGATCTGTTATTGATTCTAGGCGGCAATCCGGCATTCAACGGGCCGGTCGAGCTCGGCATGCGCGACCGCCTCGAGAAAGCCAAGCTCCGCGTGCATCTGAGCCTGTTTAATGACGAGACATCCGAGTTCTGCCAGTGGCACCTGCCGGAGGCCCACTACCTGGAGACCTGGGGTGACGCCCGCGCGTTTAATGGCACGGTCACCATCCAGCAGCCGTTGATCGAACCGCTCTACGGCGGCCGTTCGGTGCTGCAGGTGTTGAACATGCTCACGGACAAGCCGCTCAGCGCCGCCTATGACGTCGTCAAAAATTACTGGGCCAGCGAGCACAAGGGAGAGGATTTCGAAAGCTGGTGGCGGAAGGCGGTACATGACGGCGTGGTGCCGAATTCGGCGCTTCCCACCAAGAGACCGGCCGTGCGCGCGGGCGCGATTACATCGCCCGCCGGACCACGGCGCTTGGGAGGTACGCTCGAAGTCATCTTCCGCCCCGATCCGACGATCTACGACGGCCGCTTCGCCAACAACGGCTGGCTGCAGGAATTACCCAAGCCGATCACGAAGCTGACCTGGGACAACGCGGCCGTCATGAGTCCCGCGACGGCAACGCGGCTGGGCTTGCCCGTTGTCCAGACGCTCGATTACGACTCGACGGGTGTGCCGATGGTGGAGTTGACCTACCAGGGGCGCTCCCTGCGCGCGCCAGTGCTGGTGCAGCCCGGCCACGTCAATGGTGCCGTCACGCTTCACCTCGGATACGGCCGGACCAGGGCGGGGCGTTCCGGTACGGGGATGGGATTCAACCCGTACGGTCTGCGCACCTCGCAAGCTTTGTGGCACGACGTCGGGCTGGAGGCGAGGAAGATTTCCGGGTCGTATCTGTTTGCGACCGCTCAGAATGAGCATATGCTCGACGGCCGGCGTCACATCTACCGCCAGGCGGCTCTCCAAGAGTACCTCAAAAATCCGGAGGCGCCGCACATTGGCGCCGAGGCGCCGCCGCCGGAGTTAACGCTTTACCCCGGATTTTCTTACGAGGGGTACGCTTGGGGCATGGCCATCGACTTGACGGCCTGCACCGGGTGCGCCGCCTGCGTGGTCGCCTGCCAGGCGGAGAACAACATCGCCGTGGTCGGCAAGGACCAGACGCGCCGCAGCCGCAATCTGCATTGGCTGCGCGTCGACACCTACTATAGCGGCGATCCGAACAGCCCCAGTTTATACAACCA
Source organism: Acidobacteriota bacterium (assembly GCA_028876805.1). GTDB lineage: Bacteria > Acidobacteriota > Terriglobia > Bryobacterales > Bryobacteraceae > PSRJ01. The sequence continues at coordinate 10,630 of JAGWQP010000224.1, forward strand.
GCCCGTGCCGTGCATGCAGTGCGAGAACGCGCCGTGCGAGCTGGTTTGTCCCGTACAGGCCACCACTCACAGCTCAGAAGGCCTGAATGATATGGTCTACAACCGCTGCGTGGGCACGCGCTACTGCTCCAACAACTGCCCGTACAAGGTCCGCCGCTTCAACTTCTACCTGTTTTCGGATTTCGAGACGCCCAGCCTCAAGCTGCTGCGCAATCCCGATGTATCGGTTCGCAGCCGCGGGGTGATGGAGAAGTGCACGTACTGCGTGCAGCGCATCAATGAAGCCAAGATCGATGCCGAGCGGGGGGACCGTAAGGTCCGAGACGGCGACATCAAGACGGCATGCCAACAGACCTGCCCGACCGAGGCCATCGTCTTCGGCGACATCAACGACCCGAACAGCCGCGTGTCCAAGATGAAGGCCGAGAAACTCAATTACGGTATGCTAGCCGACCTCAACACCCGGCCCCGCACAACCTACCTGGCGAGCTTGCGCAACCCGAACCCGGAGATCGAAGGTTAAAGCACGAACATGGCAGAC
>JAGWQP010000225.1 GCA_028876805.1 Acidobacteriota bacterium
ACTGGCGCTCAAAACGCTCTTTGGGGAGATGGGCTCGGTTTTGCTCGAAAGCCAGCGCGTCGCGCCCCGCGCCGCCGAGGCCGCCGGCTTCCGGTTTCGCTTCCCGGAACTCGGTCCCGCGCTGGCAGATTTGATAGGATAAGTGAAAGAGGGTTGAGTGTCCCCACGTACATTTTTCCGCCTTGTCACCCATTTTCAAATGCTGCCGATCCTGGAGGCCGGCGAAGAGACCCTAGTCGGCGGCCAGGCCGTTATGGAGGGGGTCATGATGCGAGCCCCCCATAGCTACTGCGTGGCGGTCCGCAAGCCAAATCGGGAACTGGTGACATCGGAAATGCCTATCGCGCGGATGTCGGAACAATATCGGATTTTCAAATATCCGCTGCTGCGAGGATTGGGGACGCTGTATCAGGCTCTCAAGCTCGGCGGGAAGGCACTGAATTTTTCCGCCTTGGTTTCGGTCGAGGACCCCGAAAAGGCTCCTCAAAAGGGCCCGGCCCAAGAGATGCCCGGCTGGGTGGTCGCCGGCCCGGTGATTTTCTCGTTTTTGTTCTTTCTGTTCATGTACAAGTTCGTCCCCCTGTTTCTGGTGACACGGCTGGCCAAGGCCTATCCGGTGTTCGACGGCCGGATGCTTTCCACCCTGACCGATGGCGTGATCCGCCTGGCCATCTTGATCACGCTTTTCTACGGCCTGTCCAAATTGAAGGACATGCGCCGCATGTTCGAGTATCACGGTGCCGAGCACAAGGTGGTTTTCAATTTCGAATCGGGGCAGCCGGTCAGCGTGGAAAACGCGCAGCGGTTCACCACCTTTCACCCGCGCTGCGGCACCAGCTTCCTGGTGGTCATCTTTCTTCTCGCCATCCCGATCTACGCGCTGATCCCGTTTACCGGTTTTGTGGCGAAGCTAGCGGCGCGCGTGGTGTTGATTCCCTTGTTGATCGGCCTCGCATACGAGTTGATTTTTTATGCGGCCCGGCGGCGGGGCTCTCTGCTCGCTCTGCTGACCGCGCCCGGCCTATGGACTCAGCGCATCACTACCAAGCCGCCCTCCGATGACCAAGCGGCGGTGGCGATCCACGCGCTCAATGGCGCCATGGCGCTCGAACAATCCCAAGGCGGCGAACTGGTAATCGCCTGAGGGCCCATGCACTTCCGTCAAAAACTGGAAGAGCTCGAAAAGCGCTTTGACGAGCTGACCGCCGGGATGGCCGATCCCGCCGTCATCGGCGATGCCGAACCGTATCGCAAGATCGCCAAGGCACATAGCGAGCTCTCCGAAGTCGTCGGCAAGTTTCGCGAGTGGAAAAAGGCCGAAGACGGGCTTCAGCAGGCGCGCGCCATGCTCGAGGACCACGACGCCGATTTGAAGGCCATGGCCGAGGAAGAAGTCGCCCGCCTAGAGCCCGAGATGGCGCACATCGAAGAGGAGTTGAAAGTCCTGCTGCTGCCCAAGGATCCTCTGGACGACAAGAACGTGGTGCTTGAAATCCGCGCCGGCACCGGCGGCGATGAGGCCACGCTGTTCGCCTCCGAGATCTTCCGCATGTACTCCCGTTACGCCGAAACGCAGGGTTGGCGGATCGAGGTCACCTCTGCCAGCGAATCCGCCGTGGGCGGCTTGAAGGAAGTCATCGCGCTGGTGAGCGGCAATCAGGTCTACAGCAAGCTGAAGTATGAGAGCGGCGTGCACCGCGTGCAGCGCGTTCCGGTGACCGAGCAGCAGGGACGCGTGCACACCTCGGCGATTACCGTGGCGGTGCTGCCGGAGGCCGACGAAGTCGAAGTCAAGATCGACCCCAAGGACATTCGGATCGACACTTTCTGCTCGTCCGGCCCAGGTGGCCAGTCGGTGAACACCACCTATTCCGCCGTGCGGATCACGCATCTGCCGACCGGGTTGGTGGTTTCCTGCCAGGACGAAAAATCGCAGATTAAAAACCGTGCCAAGGCCGAGCGCGTGCTTCGCTCGCGGCTCTACGAATTGGAGTTGGAGAAGCAGCAGGCCGCACTAGGCGCCGAACGGCGGAGTATGGTCGGTTCCGGCGACCGCAGCGAAAAGATCCGTACCTACAACTTCCCGCAGAATCGCGTGACCGATCATCGCATCGGGCTGACGCTCCATCAATTGGATTTCGTGATGGACGGCAAGCTTGAGCCGGTCGTCGACTCCCTCACCACGTACTACCAAACAGAAAAACTCAGGCAGCAGGGCGAACAGACAGCCGCGGATTGAGGGTCATGACAGTTCAGACGGCGCTCCTTCAGGGCACCCGCCTTCTGGAGGATGCGCAGGTGACGGCGCCCCGGCTTACCGCTGAAGTGCTGCTTTCCCATGCCATGCGGCGCGAGCGCGTGTACTTGTTCGCGCACCCTGAGCAGGAGTTGCGGCAGGTTGAGTGGCTGCACTACGGCCGCTACCTCCACGAACGCATGATGGGCAAGCCGACCCAGTACATCACCAGACGACAGGAATTCTACGGCCGTGAATTTCGCGTGACGCGCGATGTGCTGATCCCGCGTCCCGAAAGCGAGCACGTAGTAGAGGTCGCGCTGCGGTTGGCACGGGGTGCGCGCCGTCTACTCGATGTCGGCACTGGATCGGGTGCCTTGGCCGTCACCCTGCAACTGGAGACCGGAGCCGAAGCCTGGGCCACCGAGATTTCCCCATCCGCCGCCGCGGTGGCTTCGACGAACGCAACGCGTCTGGGTGCGCGCGTCGCCGTGGTGGTGTGCGATGTAATGGACGCGATCGCCAGCGAGAGCATGGACCTGATTGTCGCTAACCCGCCCTACGTTCCGCTCGCGCAGCGTGATGGACTTCAGCGCGAAGTACGCGACTGGGAGCCCGATAGGGCGTTGTTTGCCGGAGAGAGCGGCTTTGAAATCTACGAACGGGTGGTGGCCGCTGCGCCGCGCGTGCTGCGCCCAGGCAGCTGGCTCATCATGGAACTCGGCTTCGGCAGCCGCGATCGCGTGGCGGCGCTACTCCACGGTTGGCAGGATATCGAAATCGCCCCCGACTTGGCCGGAATTCCGCGGGTGATCGCGGCGCGGGCGTCAGCCCAACACGCTGCCGAATGAGTATAATTGTCACCGGCGAGGAGGAGTCATGTCGTACGCACTGAGAGCTCTGGTCCGGATCGGAGTGGCCGTGGTTCTGTCCCGTCACGCGATCGCGGATGGTGTGGTCGCACAAAAGAACTTGTCGCTGGGGATGGCCAAGGCCATCGCTGAAGCCACCCTCGCCGCTTGTAAGGAGAAGGGTTACTCGACCGCGGCAGCCGTCGTCGATCGCGCCGGCCAGGTGATGGTAATCCTGCGCGATGAACAGGCCAGCGCGCAAACCGCCGACATGGCTCGCCGCAAGGCATACACGGCGCGCATGTTCCGGACAACCAGCCTCGAGTTTCAGAAGCGCACGCTCGACCCCAAGTACGCCGCGCAGCGCGACGTCGCCGACATCCTGGCTTTGGGCGGTGGAGTCCCGATCATGATCGGCAACGAAGCGATCGGCGGCGTGGGCAGTTCCGGATCCACGCAAGAGCAGGATGACGCCTGCGCCAAAGCCGGTGTGGCCAAGGTGGCGGACCAGCTGAAGTAGGGCCCGCCTTCGCAGGTACCCGCATAAGAGAGGTCCGAGCCCCGCCCCGGATTACTGGCCCGATGCAGTAGCTGCCGTTCGATCGAGGTAGGGGCCTCACCAAGCTCTGGGTCGCCGCCGGTTGGCCTGCGCACAGGAGGCTGCACCCGGAGTCGATCACCACTGCGAGAAGGCGGGGCCGATTGGTCGCTGGCGTGGCCGATTGGCCGCTCGAGAGGAGTTTGCTCCCAATCTTTTCCTCGCTGGCCATAACTTGTTTGCGGCCAGATCAAGACCGAGGAGGTGCACAACGTGGCCCCCCCCGCCCGCCTTACGTCCGCACGGGCTCGATCGGCGACAACCGGCAGAGTGTCGGGACCACCGCACCCGACTACCTTTGGGGATGGCTGGTTCATCGCCGCGCGGAGAGTCGAGACGCTTCCGGCCGAAATAAGAGAATTGGGCCGAGGCCGGGCTCAGCCGCCGGCTACCTGAGCCGGCCACTTGCGCCCGACTGGGCGGCATTTCCATTGGGCGGATTTTCGGCACCATTTTGCCTGGCGAGTGGTCTATCCGCGACCGACGACGTTTTCCCGATTCAGCAACAATTCTTTTTTTTGGTCAGCAGGTCCAATGCCGGATAGACGCGGGGGGCCGAAACTGTCAGCCCAACTGTATTGGAATGCCAACCTCGCCCGGGACTTCGAGGGCCCGGGCGGGGCGAACGTAGATGAACCAGACCCTAAACTCCGTTGTAATCTTCCGTGATGGCTCTGGCCGATGTTCTTCAAGGGCGGACGCGATGCGCTTGGATTCACCTCTGCCATCCGCCGCAGCCCCGATTCAACCTTGGTTGCGGGTGGGAGCCCGGCATGCGTTCCCTTACCAACGCCCCGATCGTAGTCGCGGGTGTGGTCGTCGGGGACCGTTGGCGGGCCGGGCGAACGGCCCGGTCGCGCGAGTCGGCGACACGGCTTCGCCCGAATGGCGGTCGTGCGTCGAGGTTTCCCCTCCTCGAAGGCGGGTCTTCGCTAGAGGGCCCGTTCGCCTTTCGACCGACCAGGCAAGACACCCACGCTTCGCGAGTCGCACCGACTTCGCCGGCCAAAGCGGCGGATTCGTCTGGGAAGGCGGGTCTCGAGTCGGAGGTCGTTGCCCTGCCCCAGGGCGCGCGGGCGTTTGCGCTTGGGCTTGCGGTTTGGCGCGACTCGCTTCGCTGGACTCCGCCGTGGCGGCGGCGCGCTTTGCAGTGGAGGCGGCGGTCCCGCCAGCAACCTACGGCTGCGCGGAATTCGGTAGCTCCTGATGCCATCGTGACCTCGTGCTCGAGACTTGGTTCCGTTCTCCGCTTCTAGAGTTCCGCTTTACGGCTCGCGCGACGCCCGGGACTTGTCTCGCGGTTCAGCGACCCCGGGGCCGCGATCACCTCTCGGCCCGGCCCCCTGGCATTATTGCCAAATTACCAACTCGACGCCGGAGCGCCGGCGCCAACCACATCGGTAGAAGCGTTAAATGAATCGCACTAACCACGATTGCTTCGGCGTGGCCTCGAGCGGCTCGGGCGGCCTGAGCGAGCGCTCCGGTTGGGACTTGCGTCAACCTGCCGAGTTATATTTCGAATCGCTCGCAGGCAGCCGCAACCCGTTTCTGGTTCACGCGGATGAATTTCTACGGGCTCGGTCAGGTTCGCGCAGAGCGAGGTATCGACCCGATCGAATCCAGCGATTGAACGAGCCCCGGAGTTTCTTGATTTCCGCGCCGACCTCGCGGCGGAGCATCGAGGAGGAGTGGCCCGGGAGTGCTCGAACAACACCGCGAGGAATCGCTACTCGAGAGATGGTCCGATCGCGGAGGTGCGGCCAAGCGATCGGAGCCAATCCCGCGCGGGCTTCCTCTCAGGCCACCGCGCATTGATTTGCTTTTCTCATTGAGGCCCCGGCCACGATCTGGCATCTCGGCCCACAGATCTAGCGCGTCGGATCGCGGAGCGTTGGTGATCCCGAGCGCTCACTTAGTGGCATACTAAATTCGCCGTCGACATCAATTATCGTCGAACCATCTCGAGTGACTCGCCTGACGTTGTACCGCCGAGACAAGGTTGTTACCATTTTCAGCGGGTGACTTTGCCCAGCCTGCTGAGTTAGGATGGCGTGTGGGCATGACGGACGCGGCTGTGCGGGCAGACCTTCCTGAAATACCGGACAAGCTTTACTTCAAGATTGGTGAGGTCAGCGAGATTCTGGGAGTCGAGCCGTACGTGCTGCGGTATTGGGAAACCGAATTCCCGCAACTGGCTCCGAAGAAATCCGGCACCGGCCATCGCCTCTACCGGCGCAAGGACGTCGAACTGCTGCTTCGCATCCGGAGTCTGCTTTACGAAAAACGCTTTACAATCGAAGGCGCCCGTCAGGCGATGCTGGCGGATGGACGGATTTCCAAGGCGCGCGCGAGAAAACGGGCACAACAGGAATTATTTCCAGACGATCCGTTACACGAAATCCGCAGGGAGCTCGCGGAGATTCTCCACCTGCTTAAATAAGGTTACTCCTCGCCGACAATCGCGGCATAAATCCGGTCGAGGTCTTCCGCCGAGTAGTATTCGATCTCGATCCGGCCCTTGTGTTTGGCCTTTTCGATGATCCGCACGCGAGTGCCGAGCACGAGCTCCATTTCCTTAATGGCGGCTTTGACGTTCGGGTCGATGGTGCTGCGCTCCGCGCGTTTCGGCTTGCGGCTTTCCAGCATCTTTTGGGTCGTCCGCTCGATCTGGCGGACCGACCAACCTTGGCTCAGAGCCTTCTCCGCAACATCACGCTGCAACTGAATCGTGGGCAGAGACAGCAGGCAACGCGCGTGACCGGCGGAAAGCCGGCGTTCGGCCACGAGCTGTTGGAGATCCTCGGGAAGCTGGAGCAGGCGGATCAGGTTGATGATGGTGGTACGGTCCTTGCCGGTTCGGCGCCCGACCTCCTCCGGGTTGAGAACCAGGTCGCGCATCATCCTTTCGAAGGCAACCGCGGTTTCGATGGGGTTCAGGTCCTCCCGCTGAATATTTTCAATGAGGGTAATTTCGAGCAGGCGGTCGTCGGGAATCTCGCGCACCACGACCGGCACCTGTTCAACGCCCGCCAGCTTGGCCGCCCGCCAGCGCCGCTCGCCGGCCACCAACTGAAAGCGGTCCCCTTCCCGTCGGACGACCAGCGGCTGGATGATGCCGTTGGCGCGGATGGATTGCGCCAGCTCTTCGAGCCGCTCGGGCTGAAAAGCACGCCGCGGCTGGAGCGGATTCGGGTCGATCAGCTCGATGGCGATAGTGAGAGGATTCTCCTCTTGGGAGGGCAGCGCCGGTTGAGCAGACGTCGCGGGCTGAAACGCCGACGGCAGCCGGGTCGGCAGCAGCGCCCCAAGACCTCTACCCAGCGCCTTACGCGGATGGTCGGTTTTGTTCATGATCGAGAATCTCTTTGGCCAGCTTGATGTAACTTTCCGCGCCGCGCGACCGGGGGTCGTAAGTCAGAATCGGCTTGCCGAAACTGGGAGCTTCGGCCAGGCGAATGCTGCGCGGAATGACCGTTCGAAAAACATCGTCCCCAAAAAATTCCTTCAGATCGTTAGCGACCTGTCGCGTCAGATTGGTGCGGTCATCAAACATCGTCAGCAGGATGCCCTCGACCTGGAGCGGGTGTTGAAAGGCATCGCGGATTCGGGTGATCGTGTCCATCAGTTCGGAGATTCCTTCCAATGCGAAAAACTCGCACTGAATCGGTACCAGGGCGGCGTCGGCAGCCACCAGGGCGTTTAAGGTCAGCAGGTCCAGGGCCGGGGGACAATCGATCAGGGTGAACCGGTATTCCTCGCGAATTTCCTGGATGCTTTGGCGCAGCCGGTATTCCCGGCTGGGTAGTTCAACTAGTTCCAGGTTGGCCCCCACCAGGTTTTTGTCCGAGGGGATCAGGCTCAGGCCCTCCAGGGCTGTGGGAACGATGGCCTCCCGAATGGCCACGCCGCCGAGCAGGACGTGGTAGAGACTGGGGCGGTCGGGATTCTTTTCAACGCCGAGGCCACTGGTGGCATTGCCCTGAGGATCGTTGTCGATGAGGAGGACCTTTAGATCGTTGGCTGCCAAAGACGCAGCGAGGTTAATGGCAGTGGTGGTTTTACCGACACCGCCTTTTTGGTTGGTGATGGCAAAAACTCGGCCCAAGCCGCAATAGTACCACGCCTCCAGTGTTTCACGTGAAACAAACGCTACCGAGCGGGGCTGGATCACTGATTCTTAAGAACCGATTCTTTCCCCAAGGCAGCCGAATCGGCGGACTCCAGCGAAAACCGAGAGCCGCCGGGGGCGGCTCTACGCCCGTTAGCAGCTCGGCAGCATCGGCCAGTTTCCTCAGGGCCGGGACCAGATCGCCATAACTCACCGCCCGCGAAACCGCGCAATCGAATCGCTCCCTCAAGTCTTCGGCGCGCTCGGCCCGCACGACCACATTGGAGAGCCTCCGCGTGGCCTCGCGCAGAAACACCGCCTTCCGCCGGTGGGATTCGACCAGCGTCACCGAGCAATCCGGACGAAGCACCGCCACCGGGATTCCTGGGAAGCCCGCCCCGGAACCGACATCGACCACGAGCAAGGGTCGCCGAGGCAGATGAGCACCCAGGAAAAGCGACTCGGCGTAGTGCCGCTCGATTCCCGCTTCCATCGAGTCAATCCGAGTAAGATTCAGGATGCGATTCCAGCGCCCTAGCAGTTCGTAATGAGCTTCGAGGATCGCGATCTGTTCCGCGGTCAATTCCACGGCCCCCGCCAATTTCAACCGGAGACAGTCAGCAAACACGGGCGAGGCTCAAATAGCAATCGAGCACCGCGATCGCGGCGGGGGTGACGCCCGGGATCCGGGCCGCCTGACCGAGCGTTGCCGGGCGGACCCGGTCGAGCTTTTGCTGAACCTCGCGCGACAGACCCGGGATGTTGTCGAAGCGGAACTCTAAGGGAATCCGGCGGCGCTCGGAATTTCGGAGCCGCTCGATCTGGCGCTCTTGCTGCCCGATGTACCCGCTGTACTTGATCTCGGTTTCGACCGTCGTGAGCAGGCCCACCGCCGGCTCTTCACCGACCACTTCACGGACCCACGGGCGGATCTCGGAAATGGA
>JAGWQP010000226.1 GCA_028876805.1 Acidobacteriota bacterium
CGGGGCCTCTGGAGTTGTGCCTCCGGACCGAAGCCCTCGCTAATTGCCACCACCGTTGCCGATTGAATACGTCCCAATGCCGGCCGAAATGAAGGAGCCTGAAGGAGTGGGGGTCCCTGGACTAGTGGTGCTACAGGTCCCATTATAGTTCAGGCTAACACCTGACCCAGTGCTACCGTTGCTGACGATGGTCAGGGTCCCGGTAATAGGAGTCGGTGTGGGCCCTGGTGTGCCGTCCTCAATCTCACCCCCACCACTGCCACTATTGCACCCTGCGATCGTGATAGCCACCTGCAGCACGACTGTACCGCCGGTAACTCTGGTTATCGTAGTGCCGGTGCTGGTGGTGACCGTGGTGGTAATTAAGTTGGGATTGTTTGGCATCGGCGCCAAACCCGTTACCCTCCAGCTGCCGTTTTCGACGATGGGCGTGGTTGCCGGTGCCTGTGTTAGGGACTGGAAACGTGTGAAGGAGCCGCTGCCCCTCAGCTGACCAGTGCTGCTCACCCCACCGCTGCCGTCAAGCAGCATATAGTCGGTGCCGTTCATTTGCCGATCGACGACATTATGGCTGAACGACCAGGGGGTATTGGTGGTCGGAGGTGGCGTTGACGAAGCGACAATAAGCGTCACCGGCAGCGTTATGGAGGTGGGTGAGGTTGCCGACGAGGTGAATGTTACAGTGCCCTGATAGGTTCCCGCGGTCGATGGCACCGTGGCGATCGATATGGGCTCCGAAGTTGGTGTCGTATCGGCGGCCGTGTCGACGGAAAGCCAGCTTCCACCGGTGGCAGTGGTAGCGCTGTCGGTGAACGTTACTGCCGACCCATTGCTGGTTGACACCGTGACGCTTTGTGGCGACGGAGCCGCGCCGCCGACCGTGGCATTGAAGGTGAGACCCGTCGAGGTCAGGTTGAGCGTTGGAGGGGTTGTGGGCGGCGGTATTGGTGTCGTCACGATGAGAGTGACGGGAACTGACTGCGGGCTGTTCGAGGCTCCGGTGGACGCAAACGAAACGCTGCCGTTGTAGGTTCCCGCCGCCAGACCCGTGGCCACGATGTGTACCGTCTCCGTTAAAGGCGTGTTACCCCCGGGCGGCATTATGGTCAGCCAAGTCCCTCCGGATGGGGTGGTCGAAGAGCTGGCGGTAACGGCGACCTGGGTGCCGCTGCTTGTGACCGAGATCGTTTGGTCCGCGGGCGCAGCGCCGTTCACAGTGAAGGTCAACGAGGTTGGATTAACCAACAGCGTTGGTGTTGGGGGCGGCGGCGGCGGCACGATTGCGGGCGTAAGGACGACGCTGTTGGAAAAGTTGGTGTTGTGCTGCCCGCCGGTGGCATAAAAGACTACATTGCCGACGTTGGTGGCTGGCGGGGTCCAGCTGACAACCCACGACGTGGTTTCCACCGTGGAAAATGCGTACTGCCTCGACCCGACCGTCGATACCGCATCTTGTGGAAATGCAGCGTTCGGCGGAGTTGTGGCGGCGAGAGTGCCGGCCGAGGCGTTGCCGCTTTGCGTGAGGGCAGTCAACTCAAAGCCGCATCCGCCGCCGGTTCCGCCGCAGGGAACTGCGGGTATAGCGACGGTCATGGCCACGGCCGGGCCACCCGGTGTGTAGGTGGTGGCTGGTAACGTGATCGTAATGCCGCTGCCCGCTGTCAGCGTGCCATGGCAACTGGCACATGTACCTTCGCCCGGTGCGCCTGTATTGGGCAATGGCGGGTTGGTACCGAATGAATACACGATGACAGGCACCGACAGCACTGCGCCTATCTTGCCGAGCAGCAGTGCGGTCTTCTTCCGTCTGGATTCGATGTTGTTTTTGAAAAGCATCTGTACCCCTTTCTTCAAGACATAGATATTGCAGGCTGATAGACTTCGGCGATGGGTGGTTTCTTCACGTTTCTATAGGGTCGTCGGTGGCAGGATCAATTGAGGGGAGCTCAGAGTTTTTGACCCAATGTCGTTCGTTTTCTCACTTCGAGGCTGGAAAGGTAGCGGCACCAAAGCCTAACGCACATCTGGCCGCATCATCGGCGGTGAACGTCATGAGGTACGCCTCAAGGGCACTCTTGATGCAACATGACCCGGTGATATTCCGCAATTGGGCCGATGTGTAGGAAAACTAGATGGGTATCAGGTGGCAACAAATGCGGGCATTTCCATCGTGGATCCCGGTCTTCGGCTCGCCTTAGCCTATAAACAACGCTACGATGGCCACACAACGCCTTTTTTTCTGGCAGGAGCGTTGTTAAAAGCAATGGCCGCGCGTCTCGCCAACCTGAAGCGTGTGATAATTCGCCTCGGGAGTACTGTGGATCAGCCACCCCCTCGGGAACTTCAGGTGCTGCGGCTTTTCGCTCTCGGCAAGAGCACGAAGGAGGTTGCTGACGAGTTGGGAATCGCGTTCAAGACCGCCGCCGGTTAGGGCAGCTGATCTATGGTAGGTGCCGTTTGCTGACTGAGTTCGAGGCTTCCCGTCCAAAGTTGAAATAGCCGCCGGTTCGCACCCAGCTAAATCGCTGCTCATGCATCCTCGGAGGCAAACACGATCAGCTCCGTGCCTTCGGCGACCACCTCGCCGGTGGTGTAGCGGACTTCCTTTACCGTGCCGTCAGCGGGGGCGGTGATGGTGTATTCCATCTTCATCGCTTCCAAAACCAGCAAGCCCGCGCCGCGTGTGACTTGGGCTCCCGGTTGCGTCAGCACTTGAATGATGCGCCCGGGCATGGGTGCGGTCAGGGTGCCGCCGCTCTCCTCCTCGCCGCCTTTGGGGGCGAGGGGATCAATCCACTCGAGATCGTGGTTGATGCCATCCACGATCACGGTGATCTGGTCGGCGCGGCGGACAGTGGTGACGCGCGTTTTCACGCCGTCTACCCAGACGTCGTCTTCGGTACCGAAGAGTTCCGCTTGGCCGCCGGGGAACTCCGCGTGAAGACTGCCGTCACGCTCGGGATGCACACGCACGGTGATCTTTCGGTCGCCTTGATGAAAGGAAAGATCCTGCCAGCCGTCGGTATTCATGCGCCAGCTGGTGAGCTGATTCCACGGCGACCACGGGTCGGCTGACGCTGCGGCCTGCTCTTTGGCGCGCTGGCGTTGATCCACGAGCACGCGCCAAACCGCCGCGGCCAGTACCACAAGGGAGGCCGGCTCGGCGCGAGGAAACAACCGGGCCGCATGGCTCGGAATGAAACCGGTGTGGATTTCGCCGGCGGCATAGGCTGGATCCCCCGCCACCTGCGCCAAAAATGCCAGGTTGGTGGTAACGCCCGCGACTTCATACTCCGCCAGGGCCTGCCGCAAGCGTCCGACGGCGCGAGTCCGGTCGCGGTCCCACACGATCAGCTTGGCGATCATCGGGTCGTAGTGAATCGAGATAGCGTCGCCGCCACGCACGCCGGTGTCCACCCGCACATGCTCGCCTTCGCCAGGCAGCTTGACATGAGTCAGGATACCGGTCGAAGGCTGGAAGTCGTGCGCCGGATCTTCGGCATAGACGCGTGCCTCGATGGCGTGGCCGTGGATCGCGAGTTGTTCCTGCGTCTTGGGTAGCGCGTCGCCCGCGGCGACAATCAACTGCCACTCCACCAGGTCCTGGCCGGTGATGAACTCGGTAACCGGGTGCTCGACTTGCAGGCGCGTGTTCATTTCCATGAAGTAGAAGGCGTCGCCGTCCACCAGGAATTCGACGGTGCCGGCATTCTGGTAGCCAATCGCTCGTGCGGCGGCGCACGCCCTCTCGCCCATCCTACGCCGCTGCTCTGGATCCATGCCCGGCGCCGGCGACTCCTCGAGGATTTTTTGATGCCGGCGCTGTATCGAGCAGTCGCGCTCGAACAGAGAGACGACATTTCCATGACTGTCCGCGAATACCTGAATTTCGATATGGCGCGGGCAGGCCAAGTACTTTTCCATCAGCAATCGGCCGTCGCCGAAAGACGAAGCGGCTTCGCGCGCAGCCGAGGCAACAGCGCCCTTCAGATCAGCGTCCCGCTCCACCACGCGCATGCCTTTACCGCCACCGCCGGCGGAAGCCTTCAGCAATACGGGATAGCCGAGACGCTTGGCGGCCGCAGCGAACGTTTTCAAGTCTTGGGCTCCGCCGTGATAACCCGGGACGAGCGGCACGCTCGATTTTTCCATTAGCGCCTTGGCCGCCGACTTCGATCCCATCGCGCGGATCGCGGCGGCCGGTGGACCAATGAACGTCACACCGGCTGCCGCACAAGCTTGGGCGAAGTCCGGGTTCTCGCTCAAAAAGCCATAGCCCGGATGGATGGCTTCCGCGCCGGAGCGCCGGGCGGCATCCAGAATGCGCTCGATGGAAAGGTAACTCTCGCGCGCCGGGGGCGGGCCGATCGGATAGGCCTCATCCGCACGTTCCACGTGCAACGCGCGCGCGTCGGCCTCCGAGTAGACTGCGACGGTGCGAATACCGAGCCGTTGGGCGGTGCGGATCACCCGGCAGGCGATTTCGCCGCGATTTGCAATCAGGATTTTCCTGAACATTGGGTTACATCCGGAAGACCCCGAAGCGCGTTGGCTCGATCGACGCGTTCAGCGCCACCGACAGCCCCAGACCGAGCACCATCCGCGTATCGGCCGGATCGATCACACCGTCGTCCCACAGGCGCGCGCTCGAATAATATGGATGGCCTTGCGTTTCGTATTGCTGGCGGATGGGCGTTTTGAACTTCTCTTCTTCCTCCGCTGGCCAGCTCTTGCCCTCCGCTTCCAGGTTGGCGCGCCGGACCGAGGCCAGCACGCTCGCCGCCTGTTCCCCGCCCATCACCGAGATGCGCGCGTTCGGCCACATCCAGAGAAACCGCGGGCTGTAGGCGCGGCCGCACATGCCGTAGTTGCCGGCTCCGAAGCTGTTGCCGATGATCAGCGTGAACTTAGGCACCCCAGCCGTGGCCACGGCGGTCACCATCTTGGCGCCGTCTTTGGCAATCCCGCCGGCCTCGTATTTCCGCCCGACCATGAAGCCGGTAATGTTCTGCAGAAAAACCAGCGGGATGCCGCGCTGCGCGCACAGCTCGATGAAATGGGCGCCTTTTAGAGCGCTCTCCGAAAACAGGATTCCGTTGTTCGCCACAATGCCCACCGGATACCCCCAGATGTGCGCGAAGCCGGTGACGAGGGTCGGAGCGTAGAGCTGCTTGAATTCATCGAACTCACTTGCGTCCACCAGGCGTGCGATCACCTCGCGGACATCGTACGGCTTGCGGATGTCGTCGGGCACGACGCCATACAGCTCCGCCGGATCGTGATGTGGCTCGCGCGGCTGGCGCAACTCCAGTTGCGAGTGCTTGCGGGCGGGGAGTGCCCCGACAATGCGGCGCGTGATCGCCAAAGCGTGCGTGTCGTTTTGCGCGGAATAGTCGGTCACGCCGGAGATTCGGCTGTGCACATCGGCGCCGCCGATTTCCTCCGGCGTCGACACTTCGCCGGTGGCAGCTCGCACCAACTGCGGCCCGCCCAAATAAATAGTGCCCTGATTGCGCACGATTACGGCCTGGTCGGCCATGGCAGGGATGTAGGCGCCGCCCGCCGTGCACATGCCCATCACCACGGCGATTTGAGGGATGCCGGCGGCCGACAGCTGCGCTTCGTGATAGAAGATCCGGCCGAAGTGGTCGCGGTCGGGGAAGATTTCGTCCTGGTGCGGCAAGTTGGCGCCGCCGCTATCCACCAGATATACACAGGGCAGGCGGTTCTGAAGAGCTATTTCCTGGGAGCGCAGGTGCTTTTTAACTGTGATGGGGTAATACGTGCCGCCCTTGACCGTGGCGTCATTGGCTACGATGACGCATTCGCGGCCCATCACGCGGCCGATGCCGGTTACAATGCCGGCCGAGGGGATGTTCTCACCGTACATGCCGTAGGCCGCGAGTTGGCCGACTTCCAACAAGGGCGAACCGGCATCAATCAAGGCGTCGACGCGGTCGCGCGCCAGCAGTTTCCCCCGCGCCCGATGCCGCTCGCGCGCTCTCTCGGGCCCGCCTCGGAGGATTTGGCCAGCCTTGTCGCGCAAATCGTCCACCAGACGGCGCATGGCAGCCGCGTTCGTCCGGAAGATTTCGGATCGAACGTCCAGATTCGTCGCCAAGACGGCCATGTCTTCTTAGTTGAACAACGTCATGGCCGAGATGGCAAGCGCGGTCTCCGACAGGTAGATACCTTAGCCATTCCGAGATCGCTCGGACGGCGTCGATCATCGACAAACTCGTGCTTGCTGTTGGCGGATCAGGCCAGGACCACCATCGGTCGGGGAAGTCTCGCGTGAGAGAGCCATTGGTGGTAGTAGGCGTGGCCTTCGAGCCGGCCGAGCCGAGCGGACTCCCTAGTTCACCCGACGGCAACGGAAGGGGCCAACCGGCCCTGTCGGAGAGAGTGCGGACCCCTCCGCTGCCACAGGCAGATCGCAGGCTCGGTCACCTTCCCCCCGACTGCCCCTAGGGCGATGTCGAAGCTGCACTCCGTGTCCCGAAGAAAGTTCTCCACGCGATTCTCGTCGGCCGCAGCCGCGCTGGTTTGAAGGTGGGGCGCCTGCGATACGATGAGGAATGCCGTTTCGCGGCGCGCTTCTCGCTTCTCTGCTGATCGTTTCTGCCTCCGCCGTGGTTCCGCCCACGCTGCGCCTGGACGATTCCGTGCGGCCGGCGCGTTATGAGGCGGAACTGACGCTCGCCACCGATGCGACCACCTTCTCCGGAGCCATCGACATCGACGTCGAACTCGCCCGGCCCTTATCGCTGGTACGGTTGAACGCGGTCGATCTCGCCATCCGCGAGGCGGACGTTCGCGCTGGCGGCAAGACTCTGCCGGCCACGGCGGAACCAGGCGACCGAGACTTCGTCGGGCTGCGCGTGTCGGGTGTGATTCCAGCCGGCCCCGCCCGCCTTCATATCCGATACGAAGGCAGCACCAGGGATACAGCCGGACTCTTTCAAGGCCGCGAAGGCGGCGAGACCTATCTGTACACGCAATTCGAATCTCTCGACACGCGGCGCGCGTTTCCGTGCCTCAACCAGCCGAATTTCAAGACGCCCTGGCAGTTGACCCTCCACGTTCCCGAGGCCCGAATCGAAGCCCAACGCGCCGACGTGGCGCAATTCCTGGCCGCCGAGTGACGCCGCCATGAAGTTCTCCGATCCCGCGATTCCACTCCTGCTCGCCGCGCTCGATGAGGCGTTTGATCACCGGTCGTGGCACGGCACGAATCTGCGCGGTTCGCTCCGCGGCCTCACCGCCAAGGAGGTCGCCCGGCGTCCGGCGGCCGGCCGGCACAACATTTGGGAGATCGTAGTCCATGCGGCCTACTGGAAGTACGCGGTCTGGCGTCTGATCACCGGCGCCCAGCGCGGCTCGTTTCCGCTCCAAGGCAGCAACTGGTTTTCTCGGAACGAGGCCGATGATTCAGCCTGGCGTAGGGATCTCGAGTTGCTGGCCGGTGAACACCGCGAGTTGCGCGGGGCGGTCGCTAGGTTTCCACCCGACCGTCTGGGCGAGCGCACGGCCAAGAAAAAGTACACGTACGTCGATGTGATTCGGGGTGTCGCGGCACACGACCTATACCACGCCGGCCAGATCCAATTGTTGAAGCGCTTGGTGACGTAAGGCTGGCGGCGCCGTTACCGTGTTTGCGCGGCGATCCACTTTTCGAGCAAGGCGGCCACTTCGAGGTTGTTCTTTTCGAGCATCATCATGTGCCCGTTGCCGTGAATGCCTTGGTCTTCGAGCCGCCAAAACGTATTCGCGACACCGGCCTGCGTCAGGTATTTCGAGGTGCAGTGGTCATACACCGCGTGGTTGGACGATTCCGACGTCACCACCAGGATCGGGATGCCCTTGAGATGCGGCAGTCGGCGCGGGGGTTCGGGCTGCTTCCAGCAAGCCGTGAGCCCGGGACCGTCTGCGGCTTTCTCTCGCACGGGCGCGAGCTCCCTGGCGACTTCCGCCGGTGGATCATAGGTCAGGGGAATATCTGCCAGGCCCCAGGCGCGGTTTTTGTCTTGATTGACCACCGCGTTGCGAAACGGTGGCCCGGCTGGTTCGATCGCCACGATTCCCTTGACGGCCTTGGGACGGCTGTCGGCGAGCAGCCAGCCGAAGGAACCCGACTGCGAATGCGTGATCAGAATGGCCGGCCCGATCTTGTCGAGCAGAGCGCTGCCGGCTGCCTGGATTAGGGTCTCGGTCTCTACCGCGCTGGTCAGGCTCTCCACCTGGGTGGCGTAGAATCGGTCGAAGATCGGATCGCCCTTTCGACCCTTCTTCGGCCCCGCGCCCGGCCACTGGGTGTGCTTCTTGGCCTGCGGCCAGTTGCCGTTCACCTCGGAGGCCGTGAACCGCTGCTCGGTGTCCGCGATGGAAAGACCGCCTAGAGGCCCATTGGCCGACGCGTGCCAGGCTGACCGCCCACGCGCCGGCTGATCCACCAGATAAACCACGTACCCTTGACCGAGAAAATAATCGGCCCAGCCTTCGCGGCCGTCCGGCGTACCCAACCAGTTGGTCGAGGTCTGCCAGTTACCGTGAAAGAATACTAACGGGAATCGGTGCTTGATTCGCTGCGGGCGCAGCACCTCGACGTACATCTGCCCGGCCATCACTTCTTTGCCCGGCGGCCCGGTGTATTTGCCGCCCACATATAAGAATTCGCGCGTGGCCACGGTGTGCTCGCCGAATGCGGTCACGATTGACGCGGCGAGCGCCAAGCCCCAAACGATCTTCCGGATCATGTTCACACAGTGTATGCTTGCCGCAATTGGGAAGTAAAGGAAAGCGCGCCCGGCGCGCCCTCGCGCGTTGACGCCCGCAATCCCGCCACGATAGGATGCCAAAAGCACTCCTGGAGGGAGGGTTCATGAGCAGGATTTCGCGTCGGACGTTTTTCGAAGGCACCGGCGCCGGCCTGGTAGCTAGCTCCGTACCTCTCCGAGGACAGCCAGCACCACCCGCGGCGCGTACGGTTCCACAGACTGCGATCAAGCTGACAGTCAACGGCAGGGTTCACCGGATCACCGTCGAGGACCGCTGGACGCTAGTCGAAGTGCTGCGCGATTACCTCGGGTTGACTGGTTCCAAGATCGGCTGCGACCGCGGCGAATGCGGAGCCTGCACGGTGCTCGTCGATGGCAAAAACGTCTATTCGTGCAGCCAGCTCGCAGTGTGGGCCGACGGCCGGACGGTCGAGACGGTCGAGGGTCTGGCGCAAAACGGCAAGCTCGATCCGCTGCAGCAAGCCTTCATCCGTTGTGACGGCCCGCAGTGCGGCTTCTGCACCTCCGGCCAGTTGATGAGCGCCCGTGCGTTGCTCAATCGGAATCCGCATCCCAATGCCGAGGAAGTGCGCGCGGGTATGACCGGCAACATCTGCCGGTGCGGGAACTACAACCATTACGTGGAGTCGGTGCTGGCCGCAGCCGGCATGCGTTCCGCCCAGCCGAGGACCAAAGCATGACCTCGCTCCAGACCGTCGGCCACCCCACCAGCCGCATCGATGCCGAAAAGCGCGTCACCGGAGCTGCTACCTACACCGGCGATCTCCGCCTGACCGGCATGCTGTACGCGCGCGTCTTACGTAGTCCGCATCCCCACGCTCGAATTCGCCATATCGACCTCGCGCGCGCCCAGGCCTTGCCCGGCGTCAAAGCCATCCTCACGCGCGAAAACTGCGACGTCATCTGGGCGAGCGGCGATATGCGCAACAAGCGCTACCTGTTCAACAATCCGGTGCGGTTCGCGGGCGACGCCGTGGCGGCGGTGGCCGCCATCGACCGGCACACCGCCGAACAAGCCACGCGCCTGATCGAAGTGGACTTCGAAACGCTGCCCTTCGTCCTCGACCCGGAAGACGCCCTCCAACCGGGCGCGCCCGAAATTCAGCCCGGCGGCAATCTCTCGCCCACTGCGCGTGGAGCCCGCGGGCCGGAGACCTACCGCCGCGGCGATATCGACCAAGGCCTCGGCGCCGCCGATCGTGTCTTTGAAGATCACTACACGTCGCCCCACATCAACAACGCCCAGCTCGAGCCGCGCGTGGCCATTGCGCAGTGGGAGGCCGACCGCCTGACGGTCTTTACGCCGACTCAGGGCATTTCGAACTGCCACACCGAGATTGCTCGCGATCTTGAGCTCCCACCTGAAAAGGTACGCGTCATCTGCCAGTTCATGGGCGGCGGCTTTGGCAACAAGAATCAGGATCACGACTTCGAGCTGATGGCGGCGTTGCTGGCTAAGAGCGCGGGCGCGCCCGTGAAACTCGAATTCACCCGCAAGGAAGACTTCCTCTCGGTCCACGGGCGCTGGCCGACCAAGCAGTATTACAAGGTGGGCGTCCGCAACGATGGCACTCTCACGGCTATCCAGTTGCGAGGCTACAGCGGCATGGGGCCGTACCGGAAGGGAACCGGTGGCATTGCCGGCATCGATATCTATCAGTGCCCCAACGTCGAGCGCATGGTTTATCCCACCTACACCAACAAGGCGGTCGCGGCCAATCTGCGCGGCCCGGACTATCCTCAGGGCGTGTTCGGCATCGAGTCTCTGATGGACGACATCGCCTACGCCTTGAAAATGGATCCCGTGGAATTCCGCCTCAAGAACATGACCCGGAAATTCCAGGACCAGCTCCCCTACACGAGCAACGGCCTCGAAAACTGCATCCGCCGCGGCGCCGAAGCCTTTGAGTGGAAAAAGCGCTGGCACGCGCCCAACGAAGGATCCGGTCCGCTCAAGCGCGGCGCCGGCATGGCCATGGGCTCGTTCGCATCCGCCCTCGGCCGCAGCAGCGCCGTGATCGAGTTGGATTCGAACGGCATTTACCACCTGCACGTGGGCGTAACCGATATCGGTACGGCCGCCAAAACGACCATGGCGCTCATCGCCGCTGAAGAACTGGGCGTGCCGCTCGAGAAGATTGACGTCATCTGGGGGGATACCGCCCGCTGCCCCTACTCGGTAGGCGAATCTGGGAGCCGCACGACCACGCATACCGGCTGGGCTGTCATAGAAGCCGCCAAAGATCTGAAGCGGCAGATCGTTGAAAAGGGTTTGCCGAAGGCGAACGCGATCCTCACCGCTGCCGCGAATACCAACCCCTCCTTGAACGGCGTGGCCCGATTTAGCTTCGTCGCTCACTTCGCTGAAGTCGAAGTCGACACCGAGCTCGGTCACGTGAGGGTCACCAAATACGTCGCGGCCCACGACAGCGGGCGCGTGGTCAATCCGTTGACGGCCGAAAGCCAGGTCAAAGGCGGCGTCACCATGGGGATCGGCATGGCCCTGCACGAAGAGTTACTCTACGACCGCGCATCCGGCCTCGCGCTGAATACGGGTTACTATGGTGCCCGCATCATGACGCATCGCGACACGCCGGAGGTCGAGGTCGTGTGGGTCCAGACCGAAGATCCCTATGGCCCATACGGCGCCAAAACTCTCGGCGAACCGACCATCATTCCTTCGCCGGCGGCCGTGGCCAACGCGATTTATAACGCGATTGGAAAGCGCGTCAAAGATTTGCCGATCACCCGCGACAAGATCTTGGGGGTGCTCGCATGAAAGCCCTCGCCAACGTCAATCCGCGTGACTTCAAAGACGCGGTCGAAAAGCTTCGCCGCCCCAATGCGATGGCTGTCGGCGGCGGTGAACCTCGTCAGCATGGTGAAGCAACATCTGGCACGCTCGCCGGCAATGTCTGCCACAGCGCCCGTGGTGTTGGTATTACCGTAACGGTTTCCCTGCTTTAAGGACGGCGGCAATAGATGTTTCAGCGTGGGTGGCGAAAATCAGTTTCACGCCATTTTTGGAGGCGGCCCGAGCTTCGTCGTCGATCCATCGGATACGGCCCCAGCGCTGGTCGCCCTGGAGGCGACGTTTCGGGTCATCGGCCCTTCGGGTGAACGCACGGTTCCAGCAGCCGAGTTCTCCAGCCTGCCGCGCGTCGACGCCAAACGCGAAAACGTCCTCGGGAAAGACGAAATCCTGGCGTCCATATCCTTGCCGCCTCAGAAGTCCGAATTTGCGCAGCACCTACCACAAGATTCTCGACCGCGAGATCTGAACCCATGCCGTGGCGCGCGCCCCAATCGTTCTCGAGATGGATGGCGAGACCTCGAAGAGCGCACGTGTTGGGCGGAGTCGCACCCATCCCGTCTCGGCTGGAGAGAATGGAGGCGATGCTGGCCGGCTAGCGGATCACGCCGGAACTGGCTGCCCGCGCTGGCGAAGCCGCTGTCGAAGGTGCGAACCCTCTGGCCAAAAACGCCTATAAGGCGCCTTTGACCAAGGCCCTGGTTCGCCCTATGCTGGTGTGGCTCGCTCAAAGAGCGTGAAGCCAAGATTTTGAGGCTAAGCTAACTAAGGCGTCACTCCAGCCGAGTCTCGGCGGCGGAGCGCTCGCTGGAGGCGACTTCGGTGCGCTTTGCGGCGACGCTGCCGGCGCTCCGACGTTGCTCGAGCGAACCGACGAACCAAGTCAGGCAGACTTTGCCGAGGTAATAGGTGCCTCCGAAAGCAACCGCGACGGCGGGAACAATCACCAAAGCGTCCATGCTTTTCAGAATCGGGCACGGTTGGTAGACCGTCAATGCTGACTTTAATTAGGTGAGTCTAACGCCCCGGTACAACCCCTTGGGGTTTCTCCCGAGTGAGCGGCCTCCCTACGTGCTGAGCCAGCCCGTCATCGTCCGCACGTCCGGGATTTCCTCTAGCTTCCGCACGGCGGCGATCAGAGAGGTTGCTTTCGCCCCGCTCCAGTTCGCAAACTTTGCGCAATCCTCGAACTTCGCTGCCACCTCGTCGAAACTCATCGGATCGGCCGGATTGCCCTTGGCGAACTCCGCCCGCCCCGAAATCGTGCGCCCATTCTTCAAATGGATATCGAGGATGCTGGTCATTTTGTCGTAACCGGCGGCTTCGGCCTCGGCGTTGACGCCAAAGTGAATCCGCTCGATCATCGCCTGCACCTGGCGGCGGTTCACGACCTCGTCGTTGAACTCGTTGAGCCCCGCCTTGCCATACAGAAGCAACGCGGCCATGCAGAACTCCATGCTGAACTTCGCCTGCAGCGAGTCTTTCGGCCGGTGATGAATGAGCGCGTTCGGCATGTTGCGATTGGTGCCCACATCGACTCGCTCCACGTCCCCAGCCGCAATGTGGTTCTCGCGAATCAGGCGTAGCATGGCCGACATGGCTGGATGGGTGAGCGAACCGGAAGGAAACGGCTTGATCGAAATGCCAGGCGAGACGAACGTCCACGGTTTCCCCAGGCGCATGGCCGCAGGATCGAATCCTCCGCCGGCTGCGTGGAAGAACCCGTTCGCGGCTTCGAGAATATGATCGCTCGCCGTCCACCCGAGCAAGGCGAAATCGGCGGCCACTATGCCGGATTCAGCCGCGTGGCCCGCGTGAAAGGGCTTGGTCATGGTGCCGAAATTCTCCCGCAAACCGGAGGACTGGCTGGCCGCGATGCCCAAAGCGCGGGCACACACCGCCACGTCGGCCCCGTACAATTTGATGGCCGCCGCCGCCGCCGCGAACACGCCGCAAGTGCCCGTCGAATGAAAACCGTCCTCGTAGTGCCGTGGCGCGATCGCCTCGGAGATCTTCGACTCCACCTCCACGCCCACGTGGTAGGCCAGCAGCAAGTCCCGCCCCGACGCCTTTCGCGATTCGGCCAGGGCCAGCGCTGCCGAGAGGCACGGTGCCGTGGGATGCGTGAGCAGACCGTAGACCCGGTCCTTCGCCACGGCCAGTTGGGTATCGTCGTAGTCGTCCGCATGGATCCCCACGCCGTTGGCAAAGGCCGCAAACCGGACATTGGATTTGAGCGATGACCCCACTACGGTGGCGTCGCCGCCGGCAACCCGCAACGTCCTCAGATAGGTGCGGGTCAGCTCTCCGGATTTCGCCACCGAGCCGACCAGCGCCAGCCCGAGGCCGTCCAGAATCGACTTTTTCCCGAGGTCAATGAGCTCAGTCGATAGGTCGGTGTATCGGGT
Organism: Acidobacteriota bacterium; assembly: GCA_028876805.1. GTDB lineage: Bacteria > Acidobacteriota > Terriglobia > Bryobacterales > Bryobacteraceae > PSRJ01. The sequence continues at coordinate 14,019 of JAGWQP010000226.1, forward strand.
CGCGACGATGAATTCGGCCACGCGTCGTGTCAATCCCGCCGTTCCGCCTGGCGTTGCTCCGCTTGCCATCGCTCCGCTCGGCTGCGCCTGGACTCGTAGCGCGCCAGAGGCGCTCGCCACCGCAATTTGTGCCAGTTTTCTCCGTGTCAGACGCTTCCGGCGAGATTGCATGCTGCGAGTATACCTGTTCGTCTCGCGGCAAGCGCGACCGGTCGGCGCGGCCAAGAAAAATTGCTAGTGGTTCTCTTCCGATAGCCCGTCAGTCCAAATGATCGTCTTTGGCGGAACCGAGCAACCACAGGTCGCCCGGAGGGTCCTAATCGAAAGCCTCTAGCCTGTCGATCGAGACAGCAAGCAAAGAGTCTGGTTCACGGACCCGCTACGGCGATTCGAAATGGCTACAGCCCTCGCGGTAGCCATCCGTAGTCTGAGTTGGCGTACGCATCGGAGGCGGCTACGGCGTCTGGAACACCCAGTAACCCAAGCTTGGCCCCTGTGTCGGGTCGAGAGGCGGGACGCCGCGCACTCCGTGTCTCTCCTCAGGGCCGGTTGATCAGGCTGGCCACGTAGCCAGCTCCGAAACCGTTGTCGATGTTCACCACGGCCACGTTGCTGGCGCAGCTGTTGAGCATCCCCAGTAAGGCCGCCAAGCCATGAAAGCTCGCGCCGTAGCCGATGCTGGTGGGGACGGCGATTACCGGGCAGGAAACCAAGCCTCCCACAGCGCTCGGTAGGGCGCCTTCCATTCCGGCACAAACCACCACCACGCGTGCCGCCATGAGTGACTCCCGGTGATGCATCAGACGGTGGATACCCGCCACTCCCACGTCGTGAATCGCCACTACCGTGTTCCCCATCACTTCCGCGGTGATTTGGGCTTGCTCGGCCACTGGCATATCACTGGTTCCCGCACAGACCACGGCGATGGTTCCCCGGCCGCGTACCGTTCGGTCGCGCCAAAAGCGCAGGGTTCCGGACAGCGGGAAGTGTTCAGCCCCCTCCAAGGCCACCCGGACTGCGGCAGCGCACGCGTGGTTCGCCCGTGTGATGAGCACATTCGGTGAATTATCCAGCAGCCGGCCGGCAATAGCCACCACTTGTTCCGGAGTCTTTCCCTCCGCGAGCACCACTTCGGGCACCCCGTGACGAAGAGCGCGATGATGGTCCACTTTGGCGAACCCCAAGTCCTCGAAAGGCAGGTGCCGGACCCGATCGAGAGCAGCATCCACGTCGACCGCCCCGGTACGTACCTGCTCAAGCAAGTGCCGGAGCTGGTCTCGATCCATGACGCAAGCATAACAAAGCTTGTCGAGCCACCGGTTGCAGTCGCTAGCCTCCGTTCACTGTGAGATTGTTGTCAAATGGCTCCAGCTTGAAAACATACTTTATTACAACTATAGTTGTATTCATTATGGCCGATGGGTGTAGGGTCTGTATGATCGCCCTTTGGGACTTTGGACTATTCAACGGGAATCATTATGAGTGTGGTACGCATCGAGCGGGAGAGAGTCAGTAGTGCCGTTTTTGGTGTTGCCGACCGGCGTGTCACCAGCCGCTTCCCGGTTGCCCAGGAGATTCGGTACCGCTTGGTCGAGTCTCGGCCGGCGAGCAAGGGTTCAGTCGGGAAGGCCTTAAACATCAGCAGCGGAGGCGTCCTGTTCACGACTACGAAACGGTTGCCCCACGGCCACCGGGTAGAGATGGCGATCCATTGGCCCGCTCGGCTAGGCGGGATTGCCCGGTCCAGTTCGTAGCGACCGGCCGCGTAATCCGTTCCGAGACAAAGCACGCAGCCGTACGGATCGAACGATACGAGTTCCGGACGCGTGCTACCAGTGCTCTTGTCGCCCCCACCACGCCGGGCTAAAGTCAGCCGGCCACTGGTCGTGCCTTCTCGGGCGCGTCACGGTTCGGTTTCCCAGGAGAAACTTCCGGCCTTCCAGCTCGGAATGCGTGGTGATCTATGGACGCGGAGATGTCGGTCGTTTCACGGCCTCTTGGTCAGCCGCTGGCTAAGCTGCGAAATCGGACTTGCAGGAGAGTCGGAGCCGTCGGTATACTGGCATTTTCGCTGAAGATGGTTATGACAGCGAGAGACGAATTCGATCCCTTGGCGCCGCAGCGGGAAGCGGCTTTCTTCTACGGCCTTTTTCTGCGCGGGCATGACGTGGAAGCTCTGCGGCAGGATATTGACGTGCCTCGCTCCATGCTTGACAAATGGATGCGTGCGCGGGACTTTGAGGCGTCTTTCCGCCAGAGTCTGCACCGAGTGTACAGCTATCGCAAGCAGGTGTTAGCCATCTTTGACGGCTTGGTGTTGAACGAACAAAACCAGCCGCGCCTGCAGTAATCGAACTTCCCGAGAGACTGGTGTGTCGCCTGCGCGGTGGTGTGCTTCACCGTCAACCGACGACGAGGCGGTGGTCGGGACAGTCCAACTGGACGACTTCATACAGCCGCTCCACCAGATCGGTCCCGTGTTTGGCTATGAAAGGGAGGATCGAGTACAGCCGCTCTTGCAGATGGCGTTCCGGATAGACCAGTCCGTAAAGCGAAGCGGCGTCGTGCGCCGCCCGGGCGTTGCGTCGCAAAGCTTCGCGACCGGCCTTGCGTTCAATCTTCGCAAGCTGGTAGCGGATCTTGCGCCCGCTACGCTCGACAGCAATGGCTAGGGTGGGGTCGAAGGCGGCCATCTCCCGCTGCAGGCCGTCGACTGCGCCGCCCGCGGTCGTGACGGTTTCGTCGATCGCCTGATTCAAGGCTGGTGGGACCAGCCGGGAGGCCATCTTCTCATGCAACTTCTCCTCCCCGTGAAAGAAGTCACCGAGCGTTAATCCGTAACGGCGGAAGAGCCTCTGGCTGTGCTGGTCGAGCAGAGTAAAGCTCGAGCGCGGCACCGGAACCGCCATGCGCCCCAGTATCAGGCGATAGATAGCTTCCGACTGGGCCAGATACGCGGTTTCGGCCGGACCTCCGATATAGGCGGCAGTAGGCAGCATCGAGTCCTGGACCACCGGTCGAAGCAGCGCATTGGGTGACAGCGAGGTGGCACGGTCCATCAGCTCCTCGGCCGAGAAGCGGCGGCCATTCAGCACATATTCGCGGTCATGCCGCCGCAAGGCCAGACGCTTGCCATTTTCCAGCAGAAACACGAAAGAGGTCTGAGCCTCCACATGAACTTGCGCGTGATAGCCCGCTAACGCCAGTTCCCGATTCCGTTCGAGCACGCGGGCGCCGATGTCCTCAGCGGCTTCCACCGCGGCGCGCAAAGTGGGCGCGGCCAATTCGCGAAACGCTGGCAACATGGGGTCGACGTGCAGCAGATCGAACCTGCTCGAGAGCCGCCCCAGGAGTTCTCCGAAGGCTCTGCCCATCGTGCTGCCCGGTCGGTAGCTCGCCTCGGCCAGATCGGCGACCTCGTCACCGAAGGGCAATCCGGCGAGCGCTGCGCGCAGTTCGCGAAGCGGTGGCGTGGATAACGGAATGCCGCCCACCGGCTGCGCGCCGGCTGCGCGCCGCATTTCAAGCTTCGTGGGACGGTGCTCGCTATCAAAGACCCAGCAGTGATTCACCTCGGCAAAGTCGTGGTCCTCGGTGGCCAGCCAAAATACCGGCACCGCGGGAGTGCCGCGCGCCGTCAGGGTTTCGGCCAGCTTGACCGCGGTGAGCGCCTTAAAGATTGTATAGGCCGGCCCGGAGAACAGTCCAACCTGCTGCCCGGTGACCACCGCCACGGTCCCGGGCTGCGCCAGACGTTCCAATGATCGGCCGGGCGGGTTGTGTTCGCGCAGAGCCGCGATCAACGCGGCCCGCTTTTCCGGAGAGAACTCGACTTCCCGCGCGGCCGCCTCGACGGTTTCCACATCGTGCTGGGTGTGACCATAGAAGCGTGCTGTGCGGTCCGGATGGTACAGCACATCCGCGAACAGGGCGGAGGTGTGAGGCAACTCGGTCTGGCGGACACAGGAACAATCCATGCCGAAGGTTCAGCTTATCAGATGCGCTAGACCGGTCGCGAGGTGCGAAGGAGTCGTCAGCCGGGCGGCAGGTA
>JAGWQP010000227.1 GCA_028876805.1 Acidobacteriota bacterium
CGAGGCCTTTTGGCCTATATGGCCAGTTGCATCGGAGAGTCAAAAGGAAATCCCGGTTTATTGCCGCATAACCCGACACCAGTCGGAGTTGGGCTACGCCAGGCCGGAACCGAACCCAACGGCGTACAAAGTCAGCTTGCGTGGCAACGTCGACGCCTGGCACCCATGGGTCAAGCAGGCAAGACAAAGGGGATTACTGGCGGATTGTTGCGCTACCGACGAGATCATCGTGAGCAAGCAAGGCGGGCACCGGTGGGCCAAGAATCTGTGCTAAGAGCGGCGCAGTCGCCTTGTAGGGTGGTCGAAAGGGCTCGAAGCGGCTCCATCCCCGGCTGCAATGAGCCAACCGGCAGTCCCAGTGTATGTCAACTCGACGCTGGGCTCCCTGCCAAGCTAAAAATCGCGTGTTTGGAAAGTCAAAAACGGAAATTCCGGATCAAATTCCTTGCGATCGTCTGACCGTGACCATCCATCGTCGCGATTTCCTCAAATTAGCCGGAAGCGGCATGGCCATCGGAGCCATCCCTCTCACCGCCGCAGTAGCCGCTGCCGACACACTCAGCCCCCTTCCCGGCCAACAGTGGCTCCGCGGCTTCCTCAACGTCCGCGCCTTTGGAGCCACCGGCGATGGTAAGACCATCGCCACCCCGGCCATCAACCGCGCCATCGCCGCAGCAGCATCCTCCGGCGGAGGCACCGTCGTCGTCCCCGCCGGCGTCTACGCCTGCTACTCCATCCATCTCAAGAGCAACGTCTGCCTCTACCTCGATCAGGGAGCCGTCATCCTCGCTGCCTCCACCCCGCTCGACGCAACCACCGCCGGGGACTACGACCCCGCCGAGCCGCAAGGTCCTTGGAAACGGTATCAGGACTACGGCCACAACCATTGGCACAACTCGTTGATCTGGGGCGAAGGTCTCGTCAACATCTCCATCTGCGGCCCGGGCCTCATCCACGGCAAAGGATTAAGCGGCCTCGGTCCCCACGAGGACCTTCCTGGTGAAGTCTTAGGGTTGCTGGAAAAAGGAGAGAGATACATCCTCGGCGCCAGAGCGCCCGGAGTCGGCAACAAATCCATCGCCCTCAAGCATTGCACCAACGTGCTCCTCCGCGATATCTCCATCCTCCAGGGCGGCTGGTTCGGAATTCTCGGCACTGGCGTCGACAACCTCACCATCGACAACCTTAAAATAGATACCGACCGCGACGGCATGGACATCGACTGCTGCCGCAACGTCCGCATCACCAACTGCACCGTCAACTCCTACGACGATGGCATCTGCCTCAAAAGCTCCTACGCCCTCGGCTACGCTCGCACCACTGAGAACCTGACGATCGCCAACTGCTTCCTCACCGGAGCCTATCAAGTCGGCACCGTCCTCGACGGCACCTGGAAGCTCCGCTCCGAGCAGGTCGGCCTCGGACGCATCAAGTGCGGCACCGAATCCATCGGCGGCTTCAAAAACATCACCGTCACCAACTGCGTCTTCGACCGCTGCTGGGGGATCGCGCTCGAAAGCGTCGACGGAGCCATCTGCGAAGACATCACCTACTCCAACATCGCCATGCGCAACCTCAACGGAGCGCCCTTCTTTCTACGCCTCGGCGCGCGCTTGCGCGGACCCTCCGGCACGGAGCCCGGACGCCTCCGCCGCGTCCTCTTCAGCAACATCACCAGTTCCGCCGCCGGCCAGCTCCCCGCCATCGTCGCCGGAATCCCCAACCATCCCGTCGAAGACATCAAGATCAGCGATCTCTATCTCGAACAAACCGGCGGAGCCGCATCCGCAATGGCCGCCATCAACCCTCCGGAAAAAGAATCCGCCTACCCGGAATCTGATATGTTCGGAGCACTGCCCGCCACTGGAGTCTTCCTCCGCCACGCGCGCAACGTCGAGATGAGCAACATCGAAATCGTCACGCAGTCGCCCGACGCGCGCCCCGCCTTCTGGCTCGAAGACATCGACGGAGCCGACTTCTTCCGCCTCCGCATCCCCAAAAACGCGCCCGCCTTCGACCTCCGCAGCGTAAACAACTTCCGCACCTTCGGCAGCCAGTTTCTCAAAGATGTCACACTCGACACTGCCAACAAGCGCATCATCTGAGGTGAATCTAATCAAGTTTGGGAATTATCTAGCGCGCAGTTTTCGGGGCTATTGGTCAAGTCCGCTGGGTGCTGGAAAAACCCGCTTAAGGAGAATTCCTGTTAAGAATCCGTCGAGCACGCTTGCCGCCACCATGAACACGATCGAGAGGGCAAGCGCGCGCCCTTCCTTAATTTTATTCGTCCAGGCTAAGACGCGTGTGCGGTTGGGTTTGCCGCAGTAGTGCAGAAGCTTGAAGCCGCGCGTATCCAGATGGTCAGGTGCGGCTTCCGGCGTGTTGATTTTTTCATGGACCCTTGAAGACAACACCCCTATGCTGCATGTCTTCAAGACAATCGGCGCCGTTCGGCACAAGACTTTCCGCATTTTCGAGAAGCAGCTTGCCTGAGCGGGCATTCGTCGCGCCCGGGCGTGCTATTGCTGCCCCGCGGCTGCCAGTTTGCGGCGCACGTCCTGAACAAAAGGGCTCAGGCGGACCACAGCGTAGACGGCGTCCTGCATCCATCGCCCCGGAGCGCGCAGCGGCCGGCGAACGTGGAGCAACAGGATCACCCGATCCTCCCCGGTCTCATTCCACACCTCGTGCTGACAGGTGTCATCGAACACGAAGAATCGGCCGGGCTGCCAGTGGTAGACCTGGTTCCCAACGACGATCCGGCACCCATCAGGATCCGGCGGCACCATGAGCCCGAGATGGCAAGTCACATGACCCTTGGTCGGGCCGCAATGGCGTGGCAGATGAGTGCCCGGCTCGTGCACCGAGAACATGGCGGATACGAGACCCGGAATCTCGTCCACCAGCGCCGCCGTACGCGGCGCAAGTAGACAGTTTTGATCCGCCCGATAACCGTAGCCCCACAGAAAGAAAACCCGCCAGGTGCGCCGGTGATCGAGCCGGCGGTGATCGGGCGAGATATCGCCCACCGGCGGCGCATTGCTCTTCCGTCGTAGAATCGCTTCGGCCTCCTCCCGAATCGCAGGCCAGTAATCCTCGAGGTTGCGGGTCCAGGGGAAGATCGACGCATCGAAAACCTCAGGATTGCCCAGCAGCGAGTAACGCGCCACGCATCGGTTCAGACCGTCGAGTAGGCGGCGCCAGTAGCGGTCGATAATCCGGCGCGTCAGCCGCTGTATGATTCCAGGCCGCATCGTCCACCGCCCCTTGCCCGAAGGTAACTTCCGTCGCGTCAGTGAGCAGGCCTCCTACGGAAGCACGCAGTGAATGCATCGAGTTGGCTGTTCAGGAAGCCTATCCCGCACGAACGCAGACTTTATGAGGACGCGCAAGCGGCCGTCCCGCTTGGGTGGTGAATCAAGTGTAGATTTCCGAGCCGACAACCGTGATTCGCCGATCAGCCGCCGCGCACGACCGGGTTCCGCACCCGATGATCAACGTGATCACGCCGATGCAATCGCTGGTCGGCATCGCCCGCAATTTTTCCGGCGACCACGACGTCTCCAAGACCCTCATCGGACTGGGCGTCATTCCCGCTGGCCGCGACCGGATGCGGCAGTGAGTTCGGCAGGGGACGGTCTATCCGCCCGACCCGCTGCTCTCTGACACTGATGAGAGCCGCGGAGTGATCGGCGTCGGTCTCTACCGCGTGCTCGACCCGTGCGACGAGCTGAGAGTCCCGAAGTGCGCTGCGCCGCCCGCGGTGGCGGATTCGCGCGGTAAGGTGGCGCCGGTAG
>JAGWQP010000228.1 GCA_028876805.1 Acidobacteriota bacterium
TGAGAGGGTTCGTCTTGATCATTACTTGAGTTCCCATTGCTATTCCTCCGTCATCCTTTTTGAAATCATGGCCGCTCAATGGCGGCCGGTATCCTTAAAACCTGAACCCGCCACCAGGACCACGACCGAGCGCGGCCCTGCGAGGTAAGTCTGGCCCGGAATCGCTGACGCCGCTCGCCACTCGACGATTTCGTGGGGCGGTTCGAGGCCAGTATCGATCCATCGGCGCCAGGGGCCTTGACCGTCCGGCAGCGATGGCAAATCGAAAACCAGTGATTCCCAGTACGCATTGAAGATTATGTGCAAAACCAGCCCTTCGTTCGGGAGTTCCGCGCCAAGAGCCACGCTGTGTGAATCGTGGCTCCAATCCGGCTGTCCTAGCTTGACGCCATGCCACACCTTTTTCGCGCCTCGAAGCAGCTGGTTCAGACTCATGCGCCGGCGCTCAGGCCCTACGTCCCGCAAGAGACGGCGCGCAATCAGCAGTTTCGTGAACCGATGCAAGTCGGAGTGCCTTGAGAGTAGCGACCAGTCAAACCAACTCGTCTCGTTATCCTGACAATAGGAGTTGTTGTTGCCGCGCTGGGTGCGCCGCACTTCGTCCCCCATGACAATCATGGGCACGCCCAAAGAAAAAATCGTGAGCGCCAGGAAGTTCTTTACTTGGCGGTTGCGCAGTTTCTCGACTTTGGGATCATCGGACGGTCCCTCGACGCCGCAGTTCCAGCTCCGGTTGTCGTCCGCTCCGTCGCGGTTGCCTTCGCCGTTTTCCTCGTTATGCTTCTGGTTGTAGGAGACCAGGTCGTTGAGCGTGAAACCATCGTGGCACGTGACGAAGTTGATGCTTTGCTCGGCTTCGCGTTCCTTGTGGCCGTAAATATCGGGGCTTCCGAGAAACCGGTCTGCCATGCGGGTGAGGGAATGTTCCGTGCTACGGAAAAAGTCGCGGATATCGTCGCGAAACCGCCCGTTCCACTCCTTCCAGCTGTCGCCTACAAAACTCCCCACCTGGTAGAGGCCGGCCGCATCCCAGGCTTCCGCAATCATCTTTGTGCCCGCCAGGGCTGGATCGGATTCGATGTCCCATAGCACCGGCGGGTTCGACAGCACGTGACCAGACGAATCGCGGGCCAGGATCGAGGCGAGATCGAACCGGAAACCATCCACGTGCATTTCCTCTACCCAATAGCGCAGGCTATCCACAATCATCCGCCGGACAATCGGATGATTGGCGTTGAGCGTGTTTCCGGTCCCGCTGTAGTTAGCATACCGAGAGAGGTCTGGCTCGAGGACATAATAAGTACCATTGTCTATCCCGCGAAAGCAGAAGGTTGGTCCGCGATGGTCACCTTCCGCAGTGTGATTGAACACAACGTCGAGAATGACCTCGATTCCGGCCCGATGCAGCGCCTTGACCATATCACGAAACTCGTCCACTGCCCCCAGCGGATCTTGACGAGAGCTATACGCCTGGTGTGGCGCAAAGAACGAAACCGGTGCGTAGCCCCAATAATTGACTCGTCCGGGCGGACAGTCCTGGGCATCGAATTGAAACACCGGAAGCAGTTCTACTGCTGTGATACCGAGGTCCTCAAGATACGGGATTTTTTCGATCAGACCTCGATAGGTTCCTCTCATCCCTTCGGGAACTCGGGAACTGGGATGGCGGGTGAAGCCGCGCACGTGCATTTCGTACACGATGGTGCGTGACGCAGGCCGCCGAAGCGGCGTATCCCCTTCCCAATCATATTTATGTGGATCCGTTACCACGCTCTTCATCGCCGTCGCCGTGTTGTCGCCCTGCCGACTCGCGGCAGCCCGACTGTAGTTGTTCGGAATCACCACAGCGCGGCCGTATGGGTCAAGGAGGAGCTTGGAAGGGTCAAAGCGGAAACCGCTGGCGGGGTCGAATAATCCATCGACCCGAAAACCGTAGATCTGGCCCGGCCCGACGCCCGGTACAAAAATATGCCAGTAGTGGTACGTGCGGTTGGCCGCAGGATCGATCGGAATCACCCGCGCAGGACGTCGATCGTCCTCCCGATCGAAAAGCAGCAACTCTATGCCAGAGGCGCTGCGGGAGAAGAGGCTGAAGTTGACACCTCCCCGCACCACTGTAGCGCCCAGGGGATGGCTGCGGCCGGCGGTCTCAACCGGTTTCGCCCGAGGCGGCTCGACTTGTTCCCCGACGTGCTGTTCGATGACACTCATGAATCATCACCGGCCCACCAATTCCTTGGCGACCAAAACCACGCGGTCTGGCTCGAAGCCAAACTTTCTCTGGAGCTCCTTGAGCGGCGCCGAAGCTCCGAACGTCTCCATACCGATGACGCGCCCTGCGGCGCCTATGTACCGCTCCCATCCGAAGGTCGACGCCTGTTCGATCGCGATACGAGCCGTCACATCGGGAGGCAGCACGCTGTTTCGATATCTGCGGGTCTGGTTCTCGAAAATATCCCAAGAAGGCATGGACACGACCCGCGAGCGGATGCCCTCCGCCATCAGCTGCTCATGAGCGTTCACGGCAAGAATCAGTTCACTTCCAGAAGCAATCAGAATGAGTTCGGGATTCCCTCCCGGAGCGTCTGCGAGGACATAGGCACCATGCGCCAGCCCGGACGCGGGTGCGTATTTTGTCCGATCGATGGTCGGCAGGGCCTGGCGGGTTAGCGCCAGAACAGCGGGCTCACGACGCAGCCGCATGATGTAGCGGTATGCCTCGACCACTTCATTAGCGTCACCGGGCCGCAGCGTCACCAACCCCGGTATCGCGCGCAGCGAAGCCAGATGCTCAACTGGCTGGTGGGTCGGTCCGTCTTCGCCGTCGCCCATGGCGTCGTGCGTGAAGATGTAGATGGCGGGCACCTCCATTAAGGCCGACAGCCGCATAGCAGGACGCGCATAATCGCTGAAGACAAAGAAGCTCGCCCCGTAAGCCCGGAGTTTAGAAAGGCAGAGACCGTTGACCACGGCTGCCATGGCGTGCTCGCGAATACCGAAATGCACGTTTTTCCCGCCCGGAGTATGGGCTTGGAAATCTCCCGCGCCGGCCAGGATGGTCTTGTTTGAAGGCCCGAGGTCCGCGGAGCCGCCGAGCAGCCAAGGGATGTTCTGCGCCAGCACATTCAGCACTTTACCCGACGCTTCGCGCCCCGCCATACCTTGCGGGTCGGCCGGGAACACGGGGAGGTTGCGCTCCCATTCGGCCGGGAGTTCCCGCCGCTCGATCTGGTCAATCTCGGCCGCGAGCTTCGGGTATTTCGCACGATAGCCGGCGAACAGTTCGGTCCACTCCGCGCGTGCTTTCGCCCCGCGTGAACCTACGCCTTCCGCGAAATGTTCATAGACGCCCTCCGGTATTAAGAACTTCGCGTCTTCCGGCCATCCGTAGTAGCGCTTGACGAGCCGGACTTCCTCCTCGCCGAGCGGTTCGCCATGCGCGGCGGCAGTGCCCTGTTTGTGTGGGGAGCCGTAGCCGATGTGGCTGTCCAGAACGATAAAGGTGGGACGGTCCCGAGTCCGGTGGAAGATCTGGAGGGCATGCTCGATGCGATCGATGTCGTTGGCGTCGCCAACACGAAGGACGTTCCACCCATAGGCTAGAAACCGCGCCGCGACATCCTCGGTAAACGTGATATTCGTATCGCCTTCGATGGTGATGTGGTTGTTGTCGAAAATCCAGCAGAGGTTGTCGAGACCCAGGTGAGCCGCCAGCGATGCCGCTTCCGAAGAGAGGCCCTCCATCAGACAGCCGTCTCCACAGACGGCGTAAATGTTGTAGCCAAAGATCTCGAAACCGTTTTGGTTGTAGCGCTGGGCGAGCCATTTCTCCGCCATCGCCATGCCCACGCTGGTGGCGACGCCCTGGCCCAGGGGGCCCGTGGTGGTTTCGACGCCGGAGACCCAGCCGTATTCGGGGTGTCCGGGCGCCCTGCTATCGAGCTGACGGAAGTGGCGGATATCATCAAGTGTCACCGCTGGCCGCCCCAGCCTTTCATATTCGCTGTTGACGGCTCGAGTCCTGGTGAGGTGGAGCAGCGACCAGAGCAGCATCGAGGCGTGCCCATTAGAAAGCACGAAGCGATCGCGGTTAGGCCAGATTGGGTCCTGCGGATCGAATTGCATCACCCGATTCCACAATGTATAAACCAGCGGCGCGAGCGCCATCGGTGTGCCGGGATGTCCGGATTTGGCCTGCTCGACAGCGTCAATCGAAAGGGTGCGGATGGTATTGATGGACCGCTGAACGATGTCGGCGCCAGCCTCGGGTTCAGCCGCGTGCGCGGTGCTCATTTTTCTTTACCTGATGCTCCAAGGAAGCCACTTTAGCCAGCCGGCGCAAGTGCCGCCCGGCTCGACTCGGCTCGGCCCCGAGGAACGTGTGAACCAGGTCCCATGCCACGGAGGGCCCTACCGTGCGGCCGCCCAGACAAATGATGTTGATATGATCGTCTTCGACTCCCTGCCGGGCCGAGAAGTTGTCGTGAATCAAAGCGGCTCGAATACCCGCAACTTTGTTGGCACAGACCGCGGCGCCGACTCCGCTGCCACAAAGAGCCACGCCGCGCTCGATCTGCCCGGCGGCGAGCGCCTCGGAAAGGGGGATCACGTAGTCCGGATAGTCGTCATCCGGATTCTCAACGTAGGCGCCGAAGTCGACTACCTCGTACCCAGCGGCGCGGAGATGCGACGCCAGCTCCCCTTTCAGACAGAAGCCACCGTGATCGGTCGCGATTCCCACGCGCATACCATCCGTCATGACGCCTCCTTCAGTTTGCGGTAGCGGCGCATCAGCCGGTTGGTTGAACCATCGCCAGCCGGGTGCTCCGCCACACTCTCCAATCCGGGGATAGTGAGCTGGGCCGGCACTTTGCCCAGCCCGACGCCCCTCGGGTCGAAACGATTGACCTGCCAGATAGCTCCTTGATTAAAAAAGGAGTGCTTCGAGAGACACTTGGCGAGGATCGCGTCCGACACCTCGCCCGCAAGAAAATCGCGGAGATGCACCCTTTGAAGTTCTCGACAACATGTTTCGAGCGCCTTCCATGCCGGTCGCGCCCTGGCCGGGATAGCGGACGGTCTGTCTGGGAATGCTTGCATTGGGCTCTCATCTCA
>JAGWQP010000017.1 GCA_028876805.1 Acidobacteriota bacterium
GAGGTGGAGGCGTGCAGTTCGAGGGAATGAGGTAGGATGCCTAACGGTGATACCCGCGATAGAAACCGCCGCGGTAGAATCCACGACCATAAAAGCCGGGGCCAATCCAAACGCCAAGGCTCGGGCCCCAATAGGGATACGGGTAAGCGTAGTAGGGATAAGGATAAGCGTATGGCCCGAAGTAGGACGGCGGAGGCGGGTAGGCCGGCGGGGGCGGGTAGGCCGGCGGGGGCGGCGGAGGGGCTTGGGCGCGGTATTGGAGTGTCGGCGGCTGCTGGTAGTCGTTCTGATCGACATAGCGGAAGGCTTGCGGCGCCTCATCCGTCGAGATGGTGGCCGGCGCTTCGATCCGGAAGGTGAGTAACGACTCTGGAGGAATGACCGCCGGCGCACCTGGGCTGAGCAGAACACCAGCCAACCCTGCGATTGCACCAAAACTCGCGCCGATCGCAGCTCCGGTGCCGGCATCGGCTGCCGCGCCAACGACTGCGCCGATACCGGTGGTCGTCGCTACTGTAGCGACGTCCCGTCCTGTTTCGTTGTGCCCCTTACGGCCCACCAACTGCGTCTGGACTGGTACCTGCTGGCCATCGACGGCGGTCAGAGCCGTCAGTTGCACTCCGAGGCGGGAGACATCTTTCAAACGCCGCCCCTTGGTTGCTTCCGTCACCTGGCCGGCCACCGTCTGGCCGCGCTCAGCAACCACCACGCCATTCACCACCACTGGATCGGCGAGCGTACCGGAAAACAGGTCGCCCGCCTGGTTGTGGTCTGACGAAAGGAACTGGTTGATCCAGACGTTCACGAAGGTGCCGGGCTGGAGCGTCAACCGCGGTGTGCTGGTTGGCGGAGCGCTCAGTTGTTGCGCGCTCCCGTCGTCGGGCCGGGCCACAGGGGTCGACGGATCCGCCGGTTGGTTGGGTCCGGGTTCATTCAAACGGCGCCAGCCGGTGTTCTGCGCAGAGGCGACGGAGGCACCGAGGAACAGGCCTGCTACCAGCCAGCAGACTGAGGAATGCAATCGAAGTCGTGAAACTCCCATGGCAATCAGCTCCCGCATCACACTGTCTCGTTGCATCTTTATCACCAACTCGAAGCCTTTGAAAATTCAGGGCTTCGCGAGCCACCTAATGGCCCCTATGCACCGCCGATGGTGGATTTGGGCCACTGGCTCAGACTCAAACTGAGCACTCTGACGATTGTGGTTACACTGTGAGGTTGCAGCTTTTGCCTGGGACAAGATCCTGATCCTGATTGATTTCCATTTGAAGCGCCGCGGCCGCGGCGGGTGTGTGGCAGGATGCGCGCCACTCGTTCTGGCACTGACCGGTGCGTTGCGGCTGGCGGGTCAAAACCCCGTTTCGCCCCAGAAATGGAACCTGTTCGTTCAAGCGACCTCGATCGGGCAGAATCACGGTAGCTTCCGCTCGCCATACGAGGGGACCTTGAGTCTGGTCAGCCACCCCGAGGCCGAAGCTTCACTGACCTCGACCCTTTTTTTTGGGTTGCGGCTAGCGTCCAATACCGAGCTTTACTTCGATCCCGAGCTCGCTGGCGGCCGAGGCTTCAGCGCCACCAACGGCATTGCCAACTTCCCCAACGGCGAAATAACGCGCGTCTCTGCGGTCGCGCCGAAACCGTACATCGCGCGGCTCTATGTGACGTACGATTTCGGCTTCGGAACGGCACGTGAAAACATCATGGGCGGAGCCAACGAACTCGCGGGAAGCCGGCCGATGACACGGTACTCGGTGACGATCGGGCGCTTCAGCATCACCGACTTTTTCGACAACAACCGCTACACCCACGATCCGAGGACCCAGTTCATGGGATGGGCGATCATGTACAACGGCGCCTGGGACTATCCGGCGGACACCCGCGGATACACGTGGGGTTGGGTCCACGAGTTCCACACGCGGCGATGGTCCGCGCGTTACGCCAGCGCCGCCGAACCCCGCACGGCCAACGGACCCCGCTTCGACCGCCGGGTGTTCATTAACCGGGGCGATGTGTTCGAAGGCGAGGCCGACTTTGCGCCCGGCGGGCATCCCGGCGCAATTCGGCTGCTGAGTTATCGGAACCACGCAGACGCCGGAACGTACGGGCTGGCGCTCCAGCGTGCCGAGGCCACTGCAAACACGCCGGATGTGACCGCCACCCGGTCACCGGGGACGCTCAAATACGGGTTCGGAGTGAATGCCGAGCAAGAGATCCGCGAGGATATCGGCGTTTTTGGGCGGTTGGGATGGAATGACGGAAAGACCGAGACCTTTGCCTTTACCCCAATCGACCGGCTTGCCACAGTAGGCGTGGCGCTGACCGGCATGCGCTGGAAGCGCCCCTCCGATACGGCTGCCGCGGCATTGACGGTGAGCGGAATTTCCGGCGTGCATGCTTTATACCTACAGCGCGGCGGCCTAGATTTCATGATCGGAGATGGGACGCTCCGCTACGGAGCCGAATCGATCTTCGAAAGCTATTACAGCGCGCGACTGGTGGAAGGAGTCTTTGTCACCACGGACTTCCAGCGCGTGGTGAACCCGGCGTTCAACCGTGACCGGGGCCCCGTTTCCATCGGGTCGCTGCGGCTGCACGTCGAGTGGGGAAATTGAGCAAGGATCTATTTCGCCAGCACGACGCGCGACGCGCCAGGCTGCGGAGCTTCGTCGGAGTGGTGTGGAACGCGCCCAGCCAC
>JAGWQP010000229.1 GCA_028876805.1 Acidobacteriota bacterium
CATGGCCCCGGAAACGCGAAGCGAGATTTGCCAAAGTCTTGAAGACAGCCGTGTAGAGTTGAACACCTCGGTCACTGGTGTCTCCGAAGCACAGGCGAAGACGAGCCCTGCGGCCGGACGCTGGTCGGTCGTCGACTGTGTCGAGCACGTAACGACTGTCGAACAGCGATTTCTCGGCCGACTGGAAGAGGCGGAACGCCTCTCGGTGCCGCGGGTCGATAAGCAGAAGGAGAGGGACCTCATGGCCCGGCTTCCGAATCGTTCCACTCCCGTCCAAGCCCCCGTGATGGTCCAGCCCTCCGGACGGTTCCCGACTTTGGCGGACGCGCTCGCCGGCTTCAACGCCATCCGTGCGCGCACGATCCAATTCGCTGAGGCCCGGGCGGCGGATCTCTCTTTGTTGGCCCTGGACCACGCGCGTTTTGGGCCTGTGAACGGCACCGAGATGCTGATCATCATCGCTGGCCATGCGCGACGCCATGCCGCGCAGATCCGGGAAATCCGCGCCGCCCTCGGCATCGCGTAACGGCACTTTCGCGCCGGCACGAGTACACTGAAGGTCATGTTTGTAAAAAGCATCGCCAGCCTGGCCCGTTTCGCGCCCGGCAAAATGGGCAAGACCACCGTTGCCGAAGGCGAATTTCTTTTTGCCGGATTGAACGCGTTCGAGCCGGGCCAGGAGCACGCGCCGCACGCTCACGAAGGTCAGGACAAGCTGTACGTCATCCTGGAAGGCGTCGGCCTGGTTCAAGTGGGCGACCAGGAAGAGCGCCTGTCCGCCGGTGACGGGGCGCTGGCACCTTCCGGCGTGCTGCATTCGATCCGCAATCCCGGCCCGCAGCGGCTCGTGGTTATGGCGGTCTTCGCCCCGCCGCCACGCCAGTAGTTCGAAGACCTGAACGCCTGCCGTCCCCCCGACCTAGACGGTAGCGAGGGAGCCTCATACCGCCGAGATCGCCTCCTGACAACGGCGTGGCACTGCTGCTGCGATCGGGGGGGTAGAGGATGATTTCGGGCAATGACCTTGAGTCAAGTGTCGTGAAAAGCGTTTTTAGAAGAGCTCAAGAATCGACAGCTCGAATTAACCTAGGGTCCTGAAAACAGGACGGCAACAAAGCCAACGCCAACGCTGGACACGTCGAGGCGGTTGTTCCGAATGACGGCGAAAGCGCGTTCCGACAGGAGCCCAAAGCTGTGCGTCGTGTTCCAAACTGGACCGTTTTGTGAACTTCAGGTCCCCAAGTGAATCCGGTGAGTAGAATGAACTGCTTACGCCACGCGCACGGTCTTGACGTTCACGAACTCGCGAATGCCATAGGCGCTCAGTTCGCGGCCGTAGCCGGAGCGCTTCACTCCGCCGAACGGCATGCGCGGATCGGAGGCCACCATACCGTTGATGAACACCATGCCGGCTTCGATCTCGTCGATGAAAAGCCGCTGCTCTCGTTCGTCGTTGGTCCAGGCGCTAGCGCCCAGGCCAAATTCGGTATCGTTAGCTAGGCGGATGGCTTCTTCGATCGAGTTGTACTTCAGCACGACCGCGACGGGGCCGAACAACTCCTCGCGATAAGCCGGCGACTGGACGGGCACGTCGGTAAGGACGGTGGCCGGATAAAAGTAGCCGGGCCCCGCGCTCCGTTGGCCGCCCGTAAGCACGCGCGCTCCCATTTCCACCGAGCAACGCACCTGTTTGTCGAGGTCCTCGACCATGTCCTGGGTCGACAGCGGACCCAACTGGGTGTCGTCATCCATCGGGTCACCTACCTTGAGCGCCGCCATGCCCGCCGCAAAACGGCGCTCGAACTCGGGGGCAATGCGCGCATCGACGATGAAGCGCTTGGCGGCAATGCACGACTGGCCGTTGTTGATCGAGCGGGCTTCGACTGCGGTGCGCACAGCTCGGTCCAGATCGGCATTCGGCGTGACGATGAAGGGGTCGCTGCCGCCCAATTCGAGGACCGTCTTCTTGATTTGCCGGCCGGCCTGGCTGGCCACCTGCATTCCCGCCGGTTCGCTGCCGGTGAGTGTGACCGCTTTGACGCGCGGGTCGTTGATTACCCGTTCGACCTGGCTCGAACCGATCAAAAGTGTCTGAAACACATCTGAGGGAAACCCCGCCTGGCGGATGACAGTTTCGATTTCAAGCGCGCACTGCGGCACGTTCGACGCATGTTTCAGCAGCCCCACATTGCCGGCCATGAGCGCGGGCGCCGCGAAACGGAAGACCTGCCAGAATGGGAAGTTCCAGGGCATGATAGCCAGCACTGCACCGATGGGCTGGTATTTGATACAAGCGCGGCCACCTCCCATGTCGACGGTTTCGTCGGCCAGCAGCCGCTCTCCGTGTTCCACATAGTAACGGCAGGCGAGCGCACACTTGGCGGCTTCCGCGCGGGCAGCGGTGATGGGCTTGCCCATCTCGAGCGTCATGAGACGGCCGAGCCGGTCGCGATCGGCCTCGAGAATCTCGGCGGCGCGCGTTAGCCACCGCGCGCGGTCGGCGAAGCCGGTCCGGCGGTAACTCTGGTAGGCTCGGTCGGCACACGCCAGCTTGTCTTCGATCTCGCGATCATTTAACGGTTCGAACCGGCGCACGACCTCACCGGTGGCGGGATTCACGGTAGCGATCATGAACCCATTTTACGTGGGGCTGGCGGGCCCGGGGCGCCTGTGTCGGCATGCGCACGGTCCGGCTGGACCGTGACTTCATTAAAATGACGATAGGCGTCTGATGCCGTCTCCGAAAACACCCGCCCCACGCGTGGAATTGCTTCGCCAACTCGGCTTCGTCAGCTCCACAGCCCTGGTCATCTCCAACATGGTGGGCGCCGGTATCTTCGCCACGACTGGAATCATGGCCGGCGACCTGGGGAGCGCGAAGCTGATCCTGGCTTGCTGGAGCGTGGGCGCGTTGTTCGCGCTAGCCGGCGCACTGAGCTACTCGGAATTGGGCATCAACTTCCCCAGTTCGGGCGGGGAATATGTCTATCTGACACACGCCTACGGTCCCGAGTGGGGCTTCATGACGGGGTGGGTTTCGTTTTTCGCCGGCTTCTCGGCGCCGATTGCCGCCGCGTCGTTGGCCTTCTCCGATTATCTGGGACATTTCTTCCTCTCGCTGAAGGCAGAGAACGCCTCGGTGGTATTCGGTTCCGGGGCTTGGTCGCTGCGCCTCGGACCCGGCCAACTGGTGGCGTCATCTTTGATCGCGGCGTTCACCATCCTGAACTGCTTTGGCGTGGGACGAGTGGCCAAAGTGCAGAACGTGCTCACCGCCACCAAGGTGCTGGTCGTCGCCGGCTTCGCGGTGGCCGGATTCGCCTGGGGGACAGGGAGTTGGCAGCATTTTTCCGAGCCTGCCGTACGGAGCTCCACCACCAGCCTGCCGGCGCAATTCATCGTCAGCCTGCTGTGGGTGATGTTCGGATACAGCGGTTGGAATGCCGCCACCTACGTCGCCGAAGAGGTACGGAAACCGGAGCGCACTCTGCCGGCGGCCTTGGCCACCGGCACGGCCATCGTGGCTGCGCTTTATCTTGGTCTGAACCTGGTGGTGCTCTATTCGACTCCTTTGGAAAGGATGAAACAAGAGATCGCCATAGGATCGCTCGCGGCGTCCAATCTGTTTGGTTCGCATGTAGCCGGCCTGTTCTCGGCCTTGATGGCGTTGTCGATCGTGGCGACGATCAATGCCGAAGTCACGGTCGGCCCGCGGGTGTATTACGCGATGGCCAAAAATCGAGCGTTCTTCAACGCCGCAGCGGCGGTTCATCCGCGCTGGCACACACCCGTGGTGGCGATACTCAGCCAAGGCCTGTGCGCCATGTTGATGACGCTGACCCCGTTCCCGGAATTGATCCTGTATATCGGAATGAGTCTGACGTTATTCACGGTGCTGTCGGTGGGCTCGCTGTTCATCTTTCGGCGCAGCCGGCCGGGGTGGCAGCGTCTGCGCGCGGTGAACTTCGCTTGGCCGCTGATTCCGGCGTTGTACATCCTGGTGGGCACCATTATGATGGTCTACGGAATCGCCATCCATCCCGTAGCCTCGTTGACGGCGCTTGCCACCGTGGGCGCCGGAGCACTGGTGTACCACGTCGGTTTGAAGGCAGCGCGTTGAACCGCGCTTCGCGCCGACGGCGGAGTCTAACCCGCGTTTAGGTGACGACGCCCGCTACAGCCATACGGGCGGTTATTTTCACGCCTACCTTCTTCCAGGCATCGAGAACGGCCTTGCGTTCATCGCTGTTAACGCCGTAGCGGTGCGATGCGTTGAGGACGGTCAGGTTGGCGAAGGCCGCGAAGTTGGCGGTCGCTTTCAGCCGGGGGTCGAGGAGCGTGTCGTACCAGATTTGCCCCGCCTTCTCCCAGGCGAAGCCACCCAGGGAAGCAGCCGCC
>JAGWQP010000230.1 GCA_028876805.1 Acidobacteriota bacterium
ACTCGCCAGACGCTGACGTGGTTCACATCGTCGAACGGCCATCAATTCGCGCGTCCCAGAGGGCGAATTGTATTCCTGCCATGCACGGGCATCTCGGTCTGCGTTTAAAGGCGAATCAGCCCCGCGACAGAAGGGTGCCAAGACAACTCGCTCCGAATTAACTGCTGGCTTCGCCCCTGACCAAGTCCACGCCTGCCAGATGCTGAGCGAGGTGCATACAGTTTCGATCGTTCCGAAGAACAAGTACTCTGGATAAGCTGGCGGCCGGGCAAAACCGTTGACCAGAGGAAGAACAAGGTCAGGAAAGCGTTTACAAGGGTCATAATGCCACCCGCAATGATATTCGCCAGCCGGATCGCTCTAAACGGAAGCAGTCGACACGCCAGAATCATGGCGATGGGTATTTCCATCAAGACGGCTGAACCCATCAGAGCCCATTGTGTGAGTTGTGGGGTTTCCGCTGGATTTCGCGAGCCAACAATAGCGAACAGGGCAACAACTTCCGCACACAGGTAGTTGAATAACGCGAAGATCCACAATAAAGACAACCGCTCCTTATTCTGCCTCCCGTCCCAAATCACGCTGGGGCGAGAATGTTCCAGCGGCTCACCTCGTACAATGCCATTCGCCAATCGGCTGCGGCCTTGACGGGCGGAATAGGCGGTATGCCCAAAGGAAAGGTATGCCCAAACTCAGGCGACTCGGGGCGATTCCAGGCAACCAGAGATACGAAGAATCAACAGCTTGCGGGCCAATGCGACCGGGCGCGGCGGGTAGTTTTGGACCTATTTATCACCGGAACCCGTGAGTCCGGTCCGGCACGGACCCAAGCGCCACTGCCCATCAGAATTCCAGAAGTTCTATAGTAGCTTCCACCTTCATGGGGTCCAAACCGGGACTCTGCTCAATTCGGAATTCTGGAACGCACGGTTCCGGACCGAATATCAGGCCGAAGCACAGTAGAAATTATTCTTTCGATCCAGCGGCCCGGCGCTCCGCATCCTTTAGAACCCGCTCGGCCTTCAGCACCACGGGCCGGTCGACCATCTTGCCGTCCACCGCTATGGCGCCCCCGCGCGCCTCGGCGGCTGCTTCCATCACGCGTCTCGCCCACCCGATCTCGCCCGTCGTTGGAACAAAGCACTCGTTCACCACCGCAATTTGCTTGGGATGGATACACAACTTTCCGCTAAAACCCAATCGCCGGGCGCGCGTCGTGTCCGCACGCAGTGGCGCTGGATCGTCGATCTCAGTGGTAACCCCGTCAACCGGCGCCTCGATCCCTGCCAGCCGCGAGATCAACACCAGCTGCGATCGAAAGTGCAAAAGCTCGTCATCATCCCCGCGGATGCCCAGATCCAGCTGGAAATCGAGCGACCCGAAAACCAGCCGTTGGACCGCGCCGCCTCGTGCAATTTCGAGGGCGTTCCAAAACCCCTGCGCGGTTTCGATCAAGGGAAGAATCGGCGCTGTTTTCCCCAGCGCCTCCTGTAGCTGGCGAATGTGTTCGATGCTCTCGGTTTTAGGAAGCATGACCGCCTGAACCCCGGGCCGGAGGCAACAGGCGAGATCCTCCCCGAACCAGGCGGTTTCTGCGCCGTTGATGCGCAGCACCACCGGCAGGACCGGATTCAGCCACGCCTCCACCGCCGCGCGTGCCGAGGATTTTTCGGCTGGCGGAACGGCATCTTCCAAGTCGATGATCACCGCGTCGGCGCCCGAGGCGCACGCCTTGCCGAAGCGGTCGGGACGGTTCCCGGGTACGAACAGGTACGAATGAGCGACCGACGCCATAAGATGTTATATCAGGGTGGCGGTCGCGTCCATGGCCAACTGGCCCTCCTGATTCTTGGCCCACAGCCGGACCGTCTTCTGATCCTCATTCGGTTGGCCGCAAACCACGAAGGGCGCGGTATCGAACAACGGGCAGGTCGCGCGGAAAGCGATGCGCGCCACCTGCGTTCGCGCCAGACTGCGCCGTAGCAGGTCCGTCAACAGCGTCGCGATCAGCGGCCCGTGCACCACCAGGCCGGGATAGCCCTCCACTTCCCTGGCATAGCGCCGGTCGTAGTGAATGCGGTGCCCGTTGAAAGTGAGCGCGGAATAGCGGAACAGCATCACGTCGTCGGGATGGATAGTTCGTTGCCAGGCGCAGAGTTCGGGCGCGCTCAATGGCTTGGTTGTCGCCTCACTCGGCCTACAGCGTTCGCGATACACGATGTCATGATTTTCCGTTAAGGCCGCGCCTTGCGGGCCGCAAATTTCGTGCCGCACCTCGACGAACACCAGCGGGCCAGTCTTTCCCTCTTTCAGGCGCACTCCTTGGATGCGCGACGTGCGCGTCACCGCCTCACCCACACGCAACGGGCGGTGGAACTCGAGGCGGCTGCCCGCCCACATTCTTCGCGGCAGCTCGACCGGCGGCAAAAATCCGCCACGGTGCGGATGACCATCCGGGCCGAGTTCCGACTGCCGGTCGACGGGAAGGAAATACAGCCAGTGCCACAGCGGCGGTAGCGCGTCGCCGGGTTCGGGCGGCGCATCCACACGATCCAGGGTTGCGGAGAGCGCCGCGATCGGCGCAATCGTGACCTGGTCGGTGCGCGTCTCGGTCTGGCCGATCCACTGTTCGAGACGTTGAATATCCATCGAGGTCGTGGTCAGTATATCAGGCCTCAGTTCTCCAACGCGTCAGCGTCTCCTCGAATTCAGCTAAGATACAGGCATGCTGCGGCCGCTTCTGTTGGGCCTTTCCTGCTGCGGGTTTCTATTGGCGGATTCCGATTTTGACCAAACTTTGGCCGCGCGCTTCGCCAGACTGGCGCTCGACTGCGTTCGCCAGGAGTATCCCAACAAGATCGCGCACGCGTTGAATTCCGACGCCGACGTGAGGCCTCCGCGTGAACTGACGCCTGCCTTCTACGGCTGCTATGACTGGCACTCGTCGGTGCACGGCCACTGGCTGCTGGTGCGGCTGGCCCGTCTGTTTCCCGAAGCGCCCATCGCAGCCGATGCACGGCGCGCCCTCGCCGAGAGCTTGACCTCCGCACACGTCACACAGGAGGTGAACTACCTAACGGCCAAAGGCCGCAACACCTTCGAGCGGCCATACGGTTTGGCGTGGTTGCTGCAACTTGCCGCGGAACTCAAAGAATGGGACGATCCCGACGCCCGCCGGTGGTCCGCTACGCTTCACCCTCTCGAGCAGGCCGCCGCAGGAGTCCTCGCCTCCTGGCTTCCCAAACTCCAGCACCCCATTCGCACCGGCGAGCACGCCAATACGGCCTTTGGCATGGGCCTGATGCTGGACTATGCCCGCATCACCGCCAACACCGAGTTCGGCAGACTCGTGGAATCGCGTGTGCGAGACTATTACCTGAGCGATAAGAACTGCCCCCTGTCCTACGAGCCGTCGGGGGAGGACTTTCTCTCGCCGTGCCTCGCCGAGGCCGATGTGGTGCGCCGGATTCTTCCGCCCACGGAGTTCGCCGGCTGGTTCACAGCGTTCCTGCCGACACTGGACCTGGTACCCACGCGAGTTTCTGACGTGACCGATGGCCGGTTGTACCACCTCGCCGGGTTAAATCTGAGCCGCGCCTGGATGCTCGAAGGTATCGCTTCCAAGCTGCCCTCTGACGATGCGCGCCGTCCGTCTCTGGCCGCCCTTGCCGCACGACTGAAGCAGGCCGGAATCGAGAGCATCCGCGGCGAGCACTATGAAGGCGGCCACTGGCTGGGCAGCTTTGCCGTTTACCTGGTGAGCGGCCGCGGCCTCAGTTGAGAGACGCCGCCTCCGGCGACCGCCGGTGCGGCGCTTCGATCTGATACAGTGACCAGATCGGCCTATGGGCAACGGGGTCTGGCAAGTATACGCGATACGTTATGCACATCACCACCGGAGCGCGAGTGAGAATTTCATCGACGGCGATCCGCACGATTGCCCGATGCCGCTCGACTATTTTGTGTGGGCCGTGATTGCCGATGGCCGCGCCATCGTCGTCGATACCGGCTTCGATCGGTCCACCGGCACGCGCCGCGGGCGTGAATTCCTCCGGTCTCCGGGCGAAGGACTGACGTCGATCGGCATCGATCCGGCCAAGGTCGAAGACGTCCTGATCACTCACATGCACTACGATCACTCCGGCAACCACGATCTGTTCCCGGCGGCACGTTACCACATCCAGGATCGCGAGATGGCGTTTTGTACCGGCCGACTGATGGACCACACGGTGATGCGCCAGCCGTTCGACGAGGAGGACGTCGTCGCTATGGTGCGAAAGCTTTTCCGCGGGCGTCTGGTCTTCCACGATGGAGATGATGAGATCGCCCCGGGTCTCAGTGTACACCGCGTGGGAGGGCATTCCATGGGACTGCAGATGGTGCGCGTGCGCACCCGGCGCGGCTTTGTCGTGCTGGCTTCCGACGCCTCCCACTTCTACGCCAACATGGAACAGGGGCGCCCGTTTCCGATCGTCTACAGTGTTGCAGAAACCTTGGAAGGCTATCGCCGTGCCTACCGGCTGGCGAGCTCGCGCGACCACGTGATTCCCGGCCACGATCCGCTGGTGCTCGAGCGCTACCCGGCGCCAGCGGCGCCGCTGAAAGGCTGGGTGGCGCGCCTTGATTAGCGCTGGCGCCGATGCCCAGCCGCGCTTGGCCGTTGGCTGGCGCATGTGGGTGGCTTCCGGCGTCATCATGCTCTGTTCCTGGCTTTCGTATGTGGACCGCCAGGTGCTCGCCGTGCTTTCGCCGATGATCCTGCGCGACACCGGCTTGAGCGTGGAAGCGTATGCGGAGGCAGTGTCGGCGTTTTCCTTCGCCTACATGATCGCCAACCCCGTATGGGGCTCGATTCTGGACCGGATTGGGTTGCGGATCGGTATGTTAATCGCGGTCGGCGTGTGGACCGCCGCCAGCGTCTCCCACGCGTGGGTCGGCGGTCTTGTCGGCTTCGCGACAGCGCGCGCGGTGCTAGGCTTTGGCGAAGGCGCCACCTTCCCTGGCGGCTTACGTACGGCTGCCGATTCCCTACCTCCCGACCGGCGTTCGCGCGGCATGGCCATCGCCTACAGCGGCTCCACGCTCGGCGCCATCGTCACGCCGCTCCTCGTGACGCCGGTCGCGCTGGCGTACGGGTGGCGGCCGGCGTTCCTGATCACCGGCGCCCTGGGCGCCATGTGGCTGGCCGCCTGGGGCACAGTGGCCCGTCCGCCATGGTTGATCGACTCCCGCCGGACGCCCAGAATCGCCTTGCCGAACCTGCGCGAACGGCGTTTCTGGACGCTGGCGGCCGGCATGGGTTTGGGAGGGGCACCGCTCGGCACGGTTTTGACCATGAGCCCGGTCTACCTGAACCGCGCGCTCTCCATGACTCAAGCCGAACTGGGACGAGTCCTTTGGGCCCCGACCCTTGGCTGGGGCATCGGATACTATTTCTTCGGCTGGATTGCCGATCGCTGGGTCGCCGACCGCCAGCGCCCCGCGCGTCTCTACCTGCTGCTGGCCGCACTCAGCCTGCCTCTCGCTCTGGTGACCCGCACCAATTCACGTGTGGCCGTTCTCGCGCTCTTCTTCTGGGGCATGTTCATCGCAGTGGGTTTCATTACGCTATCGCTGCACGTGGCGACGCGGGCCTATCCCGGTGATCAGACCGGGCTGGTGGCCGGCATCGGCTCCGGCGCCTGGGGCGCGGTGCAGGCGCTGGTCTTGCCCGTCTACGGCCGCTGGTTCGATCACCATTGGTATGAACTGACGTGGGCTTCCATGGTCCTGTTGCCGCTCATTGGAACGGCACTTTGGTTACGCATCAGCGTCGGGAACCAACGCGCCGCGTGATCCCGAAACGTCCCGTGTGGCGGCCGGCCAGGACGATCCCCCCATGACCAGATCCGCCACCAGCGGCAAATGATCGGACGCCACCAGCGAGAGCCGGCTGCGGTGGAAGCGCGCGCTTTCGACCTCAAAGTGGTGGTCGTAATAGATGTGATCCAGGTGCAATAGAGGCAAGCCGGAAGGATAGGCCCGGCTGCGCCGCAGATGAGCGCGCAGATCCGTCAGACGGAATTCTGACGTCAGCGTCCGGGTCACCAGGCCGCGCGTCCACTCGTTGAAATCCCCCAGCACGACGCGTGGCCCGGTGATATCCATGGCCTTTAGCAGGTCCGGCTCAATCAACCGCCGAGCCTGCTTTTTTCGCTCCCGGTGGCTAGTACCCAGGTGCACGTTGAAGACGTGGACGAGTTGGCGCCCCAGCCGGATATCGGTGCGCAGCACTCCGCGTTCCTCGCGGCCGGAAACACTCAGATCGGCGTGCCGGGCCCGCTCGAACCGCCAGCGGCTCAGGGTCACGTTGCCATAACTGCCGCCTCGATATTTCCGGGTTTCCCCGATGGCGTAGAAGTACGCAAACTGGTCGGCCAAGAAGCGCGCCTGGTGATCCTCGGCACAGCGACCCTCGCGGCTCACCACTTCCTGGAGCGCCACGATGTCGGCATGAATCTCTCCCAGCACTCGCGCGATACGCTCGATCCGAATCCGGCCGTCCAAGCCGCGGCCTTTGTGAATGTTGTAGGTGGCGATCCGGACTCTTTGCACCGGTCCCTCCCGGATGGCCCTGGCCAAAGGCCATGCCACTCGCTACTCTCAGTATAGATCAGTTATTCAGACCTAAAAGACGAATTATGCGATCGAATATCCTGAAGTCTGCCGCTGGTCGAATCGCGGGCGTTCTGCTGATACTCCAGATCTTTCAACCCGCGCGGACCAATCCACCGTCGGACTCCATCGCTCGCCTTTGAGGCCGAAGTTCGGCCGAAATCGCTGCGAGTTGAGAAGCGCGTGCGACGACTACCATTCCAACCGGAGCGTCTGGCCGTGCTACAGCCGTATCGCGCCGATTTCGTGTTTGGTGTCAGTGACGAAGCGAGGGCGCGCCTATCTCAGTCTCTCCCAAATGAAACCGCGCCATTTCCGACGATGAGCCACGCGGCCTGAAATGAGACGTGCGAGGAGGTTCATCATACCAAGATGCCACCGCGACCTACGCATCTTCGATCTGTAAGCCCGGCTCGGCGAGAGCGCTGCTACCGCTTGGCGGGCGGTCCGAAACTGAGAAGTGACGCGCGCGCGCGGCGGGGTCAACGGTCCAGTTCCTGGAACACCTCGCGCGCCAGGCGGAAACTGTCCACGGCCGCGGGCACGCCACAGTAGATGGCGACCTGCAGGAACACTTCCTGAATCTGATCTTTGGTGAGGCCGTTGTTGAGCGCCCCCTTGATGTGCATCTTGACTTCGTGCGGCCGGTTGAGCGCCGAGATCATAGCCAGGTTAATCAAGCTGCGGGTTTTGCGGTCCAGGCCCGGTCGGCCCCAGATCTCCCCCCAGCAATACTGGGTCACCAATTCTTGCAATGGGCGGCTAAAGTCGTCGGCCGTCTTGATGGCGTTATCCACATACTCCTCACCCAGCACCGAACGGCGGATGGCCAAACCCTTCTCAAACATCTGTCGATCCACGCGTGTCTCCTTTGTCTCCGCGAGCGGAAGTGTTCCTCTCCATCATGCCCGGCTCCGCGCTACAATCAAAGCAGATGTAGATATCCTGATTCATTAAAACTGGGAGGACCGTATGGATAAAGCGCGTCATCCTCACGTCATGCGGACATGGAGGGTGGAACGAACCAAGGTTCTTTACAGGCAGCCTCAACCGCCCAAGGTGCCTCCTCACCCTTTCTTGGCCGGACCCCGACACCCGGAACCGAATCCTCATCTCCCACCCAACCCGCCCGCAAAAAAGACCTGACCCGCGCAGACCGCACTTCGCGCCTTGAAGCGGAGGGGAGATGGTTCTCAGATCGCAATTACGCCAAGCAATGGCTATCTCTGAGGGGCAGACTTACCGCCTGGTGGGCTCGGAATATCACCCAGGCCAAGGCAAGATGGGCGGCGTAACCCATGCCCGCCTCGAGAACGTCGGGACCGGCACGCTTCGCGATTACGGCTTCGGTTCCGAACTGAAACTACAGGAGGTGGCTTTTGAGAGGCAAACGCTGGAGTCTCTCTCGACCGAAGGCGGCCACTGCTGCTTGATGAACCCCGATACATTCGAGCAAACCGAGATCGCCGACGGAACTCTCGACCCGCGTTGCCCGCCTTCTGTTCGCCGGCGTGCGCCTAGCGGTGGAATTCCTCGACGGCCGGCCGGTGAACGTGGTCTTCCGAGACGTGCTCGCATGGAAAGATACCGATACCGCGCCGCCCAAGCACCCGCAGGCGGACAGCAATTTCAAGACTGCAAAACTGGAACGCACCGAAGTGTTGGTGCCGCAGTTTGTCAAGACGGGAGACGATATCCGGCTCCCCGTCGAGACGTTGAAGTCCATGCCCGGGCGGATGCCGGGGCCGGAACTAAATAAGAGGAAAAGGAGCGCGACATTGTGTCGATCACCGAAAAGAAAGCCGACCTTGCCGGACCTGGCGTCGGCGACTACACGGAACTGGAAACGATTCTGCCGAAGAATTACCATTCTCTGCTGAATCCGAAAGAGACCCAGCAAGCGATCTTTGCGGCGAAGAATTATGTCGAGGAAAACCTCTGCCGGAAGCTGAACCTCATGATGGTGACGGTTCCGCTGATCGTCGATGTGGAGAGCGGCGTCAACGATTATCTGGACCGTGACGGCTCCCGCACCCCCATCCAGTTCCACATTGCCAACGATTACAACAAACATCCGGTCGATGCCCAGGTGGTGCAGGCCGCCACCAAGTGGAAGCGCGTGGCCTTGCAGCGGTTTGCCATGACGCCCGGCGAGGGCCTGTGCACGGATATGCGCGCCGTCCGCAAGGACTATTTCCTCGACCATGATCACAGCGCCTACGTGGACCAATGGGACTGGGAGAAGTCCATCACCGCCGACCAGCGCAATTTGGATTATTTGAAGGCCACCGTTCGGGCCATCTGGCAGGTGTTGGTTGGCGCGGAGCGACACGTCCTCAAGCTTTTTCCCAAGCTCGCGGACTCGCGGTATCCCAACCTGCCCGAGGACCTGAGGTTCCTTCATGCTGAAGACCTGCTGGACATGTTTCCGGATCTGTCGCGAAAACGGCGCGAGACGGCGATCCTGCAAAAATATCCCGCGGTCTTCATCATTGGCATCGGCTGGACGCTGAAAGACGGGTACCCGCACGAGATGCGCGCAGCCGACTACGACGATTGGGTTACCGAGACGCGCTCGGATGCCGGACGGCCGACGCATGGCCTAAACGGTGACATCCTGGTGTGGAACCCGATCACAGAACGCCGGCATGAGATGACCTCCATGGGTATCCGAGTCAATGCCGCGACCCTGCGCCGGCAGCTTGAGATTACCGGCCAGCTCGATTTCCTAAAGTACCCGTATCATCAGGCGATCCTGAACGATCAGCTCCCCCTCAGCATCGGCGGCGGCATCGGCCAATCCCGCACACTCATGCTGTTGCTGCGCAAGGCGCACCTCGGCGAGGTCAGCGTCAGCGTCTGGCCGAAGATCCTGAAACACATGTGCGCCGCCCGCGACATCCAAGTGCTCGAATAGAAAGAGAGTGCGCCCCGCTCGGACGGATGGGGCCTTACCTGCGGAGGCTCTCTCGGGCGATATTGGCCAGAAGCGAAGCCACGAACGTTTTTCCTTGCCGCTGTCGCTGGTCTCGGGTCTCTTGGGTTTCACTCGGCGCAAGCGGTTATTCTGAAAATGCCCGTCCCGGCGGCCACCCCGAACGCCTTATTCAGTACGTCATAGGCCCCCATGGAGGCTGGGCTTGTGCCCCTCAGGCGATCGGTTACCAGACGCGCGAGCCCAAAATCAGAGTGGTGTTATCTCAGATCGTCCGGAGGCCGCGCCGTTCGATCGATTCGTGATGACAGCCGCGCCTCAGGAGGTTACCGCAACGCTGGTCGATCAATTGGCAGAGGGCGGCAGAACAGTCGTGGCGGTGGGTTTGGCTCTCAGCCGGGGCCTTATCTTGGTCGAAAAGGCGATGGCTCGGTTCGCCCTGCACGGGGTGGTGCCGGTCATTTTCGCCGCCATCAGAACCGGACCCACGGTTAACGCTGCCCCTGCCGAAGGGTGAGGATCCTCACAGCGCCCCCTCGCCAAATCACGACCCTTGGCCCTATACTCTGGACAGTCGAAAGCGGCGCATCTGCGCGAGGACATAAGAAAAAAGGAGATATACGGATGGACGTATTCTGGGCGATCCTGTTGGTGCTGCTCGCCGGAGCCGCAGGCGGTTTTGTGACTGTTTTCATTGGTGACAGCGGGCTCCACAAGCCGCGGGTGGAGAATGAAATGTTTCAGCCCGGATTTTTGGGAACCATACTGGTTGGCGCGCTGGCGGCTCTCGGCTCATGGGGCGCGGCAAAAGCCATGACCATCTTCGGCGCAGAACTGCCCATCAGCTTTTCGACCGGTGACGTCGCCAACGCTCTTCTCGTAGGATTTGGCGCCGCCAAGTGGTTCAAGAGCGAAACAGAGAAGAATGTGCTTCAGAAGACTGCTGCTTTGGCCGCTGGTAAGTCTGCCGACCCGTATGCCGCCGTTACCATCGCGAGCAGCACTCCCAATCAGGCGCTCTCCGCAGCCCTCCACATGCATCCCTGACCGCCCGGTCGAACGGACAGCAAGCAGCCGCAGTGACCGAGACAGGCAGGCCGGCGGGGCGATCGAGGACCAACCCCAGGCTTGCTGACGTGCGTCTGCCACGGCTGGCGGAAACCGTCTGATCCGGTTGCTAACCGAAGTTACATTGCCCGGGGGCTCGATATTCCGGTGAGCGCGAAGACCGATCTGGTGACCTTAACCGGGCCTTTGGGACACGGGCGCCCGGTTCGCCGCCTCAACTTAACTTGACACCGACCGCGTCGGCCTCTCCTTTGGACGCATTCAATCGGCGGGCCCGGGGGTGATCGGAGCCAAATCGGCCACCGCGTTCGAGGACGGGGATGCGCTTGAGTAGCGTATTCGGCGGTGAGGCCGGCGTTACGAGCGTTGACCGACACCGTCAGCCGAATCGAGCCGTCACCTACGGCTAGACGACCGACCAGCGTCCCGCCATTTGGGCGTTTCCGGAACGCTGGACTCGAGACGTTGTTCCAGCGGGTACAGTGACCCTGGCCACTTCCGACGCGGACGGCGCGTACAGACACGCGACTCTCCACGCCTCGATGATTCCAGCCGGCGCGGGTCTGCCCGTGATCTCGCCAGTCAGCAGCATGGCGGCGGGCGGAGCGCTTCAACATTTAGGACGCGGATTTCGCCGCCGGGCGGCCCGCTCGCACGACTGCGCGATGAATCGGGGGCGGCGAGTCAGCACCACGTACGGATGGACAGCCGGAAACATAGTCGATCGTTTCCGACCGCGATTTGGTTTCGCATCAGGGCAGCAATGCGGCTGCGCCTTGGTTCGCTCGCGATCCTCGACGAGCCGCTCCGCGTAGACGTCGGAATTGCCAAAGAAGAGTCCGCGGCTATGAGGCTGAACTCTTCGGTCGCACGCATCGCCGCTGCGATGCGAGCGTAACAGAGTGACGGGGCCACTCGGGCGTGGAATGCGTTACGACGGGCGCCTCACGGCTACCCGGATGCTACTCGATCAGCCTAATTTCACTCCGCAGAAGCTGGATGAAGGTTGCGAAATCGTCGCGTGCCAGACCCGCCGGCGGCACAGCTCGGATATCGGATACCTCAATGACACCGGCATCGCCGGCAATGCTTTCTACCGGAGACGCACACACCCCTTAAACGCGTTCCTCATTGCAATTCGCGATAGCGGAAACACGTTACGAGGTGATCGTTCACCAGGCCGACGGCTTGCATGAAGGCATAACAAATCGTAGAGCCGACAAAGGTGAAGCCGCGCTTGGTGAGATCCTTGCTCATCGCATCGGACTGCGGAGTGCGAACCGGCACTTGCTCCAGTCTCTGCCAGCGGTTCTCGAGCGGCCGGCCGCCCGTGAATCGCCAAATGTATCGGTCGAAGCTGCCGAACTCCTTTTGCACGGCGAGAAAGGCCTCGGCATTCCGGATGGCGCTTCGTACCTTCAGCCGGTTGCGTACGATTCCCTCGTTGGCCAGCAGCTCGGCGATCTTGGCTTCGCCGTAGCCCGCCACTTTGCGCGGGTCGAAGCGATCGAAGGCGCGACGGTAGGCCGGCCGCTTCCGCAGAATAGTCGACCAGCTGAGGCCGGCCTGCGCCCCTTCCAGCACCAGAAACTCGAAAAGGGCGCGATCCGCGTGCAGGGGCACACCCCACTCGTTGTCGTGATAGCCGATGGACAATTCGTCGCGCGCCCAGGCGCAGCGCTCGACCGGTCGGGTCACTGCAGCTTGTCTGCGACCTTCTCCAGTCTTTGGCGCACGCCGCATGCCTGCCCCCGCCCGGCGCTCCGCTACCGCCACCGCGCCATAGTCAGCACGACGGAGGGAAGAAGTTGAGCCGGCGCGTTACCGGAAAATACCGGGGCGGCCGCAACACCTGCGAGCTTGGTACGCGTCATAGGAGCGCTCCTGAAAAAGGAAAATCTGAGAACGTATTGTAATTCGTTTTTTGGTGGAGCGACGAGCG
>JAGWQP010000231.1 GCA_028876805.1 Acidobacteriota bacterium
CACCACCGAGGTTCTCGACGTCTACGTGATTGTGCCGTTGGTGGCGCTGGCCATCGCGCAGGTGCTCGAGCCGAAGATTCCTCAGCTGGCCTCGACTCGCGGCCGCATTCTCTGGATTGTTTTAAAGATGGCGCTGGGCTACGTGCTGATCGGCTATACCGGCTCGATTGCCAGCAACTACTGGTTGGTGCTGTTGCTGCCGGTGGTGTCGGCGGCCACCGCGCTCGGCGTTCTCGGCACCCTCGTGTTTTCCATGCTCGCCGGAGCCGCCTACCTTTCTTTTCTCTTGTACCTGGACTTTACGCAGGTGACCATCGAATGGCCAGTCGTCCTGCTGCGTGTTCTGTTTCTCGCCATGGCAGGCAACCTGGCCAACCTGCTGGCCGAGGATCTGAGGGTCCAATCCCGAAATTACCGCCGTACGGCGGAACAGCTAGCCGAGGCCAACCTGCAAATTCAGCAGGCCGAGGAGGCCGTGCGGCGCTCGGACCGACTGGCGGCCCTCGGCCAGCTTTCCGCCGGCTTGGCTCACGAATTGCGCAACCCGCTCGGCACCATCAAGACCTCCGCCGAAATGCTCGCCCGGCGGGTGAGCTCCGAAAACGAGGTGGCGCGCGAGGTGGCCGGCTTCATCTCTTCGGAAGTCGACCGCACCAATTCGCTGGTCACGCGCTTTCTGCAGTTCGCCCGCCCCCTCGAGGTGCGTCTGGACCGCGCGGATCTGTCCCAAATGCTCGACCGTGCAGTGGCCGCGGCCGAACGCGAAGTCCCGCAGATCTCGATTTACAAAAACTACGAGCCCGAGATCCCGCCCTTCCCGTTCGACGCCGAACTGATGGAGCGCGTCATCTTTAACCTCGTAGTCAACGCCGCACAGGCCTCGCCGCCCGGCGGCGCCGTCACCGTCAAATCGCGCGCTTCCGGCGGCGCCGTCGAAATCTCGGTTATCGATCGCGGACAGGGCATCGATCCCCAGAACCTGGACTCGATCTTCAATCCGTTCTTCACCACCAAGCCCTCCGGCGTTGGCCTGGGCCTGGCCATCGTTTCCAAAATCGTGGACGAGCACGGGGGTAAGATAACAGTGGAGAGTGAGCCCGGAAAAGGCAGCGTGTTCCGCGTACTGTTGCCGATGGTTCGTCCGGCCGCCGAAGTTTCCGCATGAAAAAACGCGTCCTGGTCGTCGAAGACGAGGAGAAACTCCGCCGGGTGGTCGAGTTGCAGTTGGTCTCGGCGGGCTTTGAGGTCGACAAGGCTGCCACTGCCGAAGAAGGAGTCAAGGTCGTCGACCGGGCCGACCTGGTCTTGACCGATCTCCGCCTGCCCAACATGGACGGCCTCGGGTTGCTGGCGCTGATTCGCCGCCAAAACGCCCAGGTCCCGGTCGTGGTCATGACCGCGTACGGGAGCATCGAAACCGCCGTGGAGTGCATGAAAGCCGGGGCCACCGATTTCCTGCTCAAGCCCTTCTCGCTCGACCACCTCATGCAGGTGGTCCACAAGGCGCTCGAAGTGCGCGCCCTGCGCGACGAAAACCGGCAGCTCAAGGAGGAGCTTGGGCGGCGCTATGAGTATGACAACATCATCGGGCGCAGCGAGCCGATGCAGGAAATCTTCGCCACCATCGAACGCGTGGCGCCCACACGAGCCACGGTGCTGCTGGCCGGCGAAAGCGGCGTCGGCAAAGACCTGATCGCGCGCGCCATTCATTTTCATTCCCCGCGCCGCGATCGCCCGCTGGTGAAGATCAACTGCACCGCCATCCCCGAGAACCTGATGGAGAGCGAACTGTTCGGCTACGAAAAGGGCGCCTTCACCGGCGCCGTTACCTCCAAGCCTGGCAAGTTCGAGCAGGCCGATACCGGCACCGTGTTTCTCGATGAGATCGGCGACGTGCCCGGCCCGATCCAGGTTAAGCTGCTACGCATCCTGCAGGAGCGCGAGTTCGAACGGCTCGGCAGCAACGTCACCCGCCACACCGATGTGCGCATCATTGCCGCGACCAACCAGGATCTGCGCGCCGCGCTCGAGCAGGGCACCTTTCGCGAAGATCTGTATTACCGGCTGAACGTGGTGCCTCTGAACATCCCGCCGCTGCGCGAGCGCAAGCAGGATATTCCGTTTCTCGCCAACCATTTCATCCGCAAGCTGGCGGCCGACAGCGGTTCCGCCGTCGAGTCCATCACTGATGCCGCTATGGAAAGGCTGATGGCCTACCACTGGCCGGGCAACGTGCGCGAGCTCGAAAACGTGATCGAGCGGAGTCTGGTTTTGTGCCGCGGCACCCAGCTTGACGCCGGCGACGTGCGGCTCGAAAGCGCGCCCCGCCCGCGTTCGCAAAACGGCCAGCACTTTCTGCCGGAAGGACTGACGCTCGATCAATACGAGCAAGAACTGATCCGCGAGGCCCTGCGCCGCGCCGATGGCAATAAGAGCCACGCAGCGCGCTTGCTGGGCTTGACGCGCAATGCACTCCGTTACCGGCTCACTCAGATGGGGCTGGAGGCCTAGCCGACCCCTCTTCTCCGGAAGGCTCCTCCTCCGGCCGGTTCAACTCGGCCAGGAGCGCTTCGTCGGTTGGCGGAGACTGCTTGCCCATCAGTTTTCTCTGCATTCTTTTCGCCGCCTTGTCGCGCTGTTTCTCCGCTCGGGCGATCTCTTTTTGCCGTTTTTGAAAGGAAGTACGAGTACGCATCACTGTTTCTCCGGACTCTGCCGCCAAAAGCAGACCGCCACCTCGGGAGCCCTTGGATTCCCTAATGTGGCCTCGCGCGGGAAAGCTTGAGAAATACCCGCGTCAACGATCAGAAACTCGGTAAGTCGGAACTATCGGTGAACCGCCGAGACGGTTCGCGGTTTGACTTGTTTCGCCCCTTTGAGAGCCTCCGCGAGAACCTGGACGGCTGAACTTGCAACCGCCAGTTCCTCGGGATGCACGATATACCCCGGCATTTTCGGGTCAATGTGTTTCACGCGGAATAGTTGATTCTCTGCCAGAGTTAGCACGGCTTGCAGTTCATCGGCAGTCAGGGCGACAGAGATTTTTTTCATAGCCTATCTTATTCTGATACAGGATCCTTCATTTAGTGTACTACGCCGGCCGGTACCGCGTCAGGACGAGCCGGC
>JAGWQP010000232.1 GCA_028876805.1 Acidobacteriota bacterium
TGCGCGACGATGGCGCAACCTTCATCGGCCGCGAAATCGATTTTATAACCGAGGAAAGAGTCATCATCTCGTAGACCCGATGACCGCGGCCTTGAGATTTGGGCGCGACACCCGCACTGCCGCAACGAAGCCTTTGCTAACCGATCGGCACGCTCACAGAGAGCACCGGCCCGGATCGCTTCCGTCCCGGTTCTCCCGCGCTTTCATCCGCCCGGCGTAGCTCGGTAAACTTCTTTCGCTAACTGTCGGCCTGCCAGCGGTGCGCCTGATCCAGAGCGTTGGTCTTATGTTCCAGCAAACCAGATGGTGCCTCGGGTCGAAGATCATTTCTTCGCGCTCGTAACTGCGGGCGTGTCGCGCAATCACGTCGCTAGAAACCAGATCACTTCCCGCCCGAAGCTTTTACCAGCTCCGGGCCAAGACCGTCGGCGACCGGCACCGGGTAGTCGTTGGTTTCGAACCTCACCGCGCTTGGGAACTGGCCCCTAGTTCGTTTCTGGCACGCATCCGAACCGTGCCGCCCGCAGCGGCAACAACTTCTCCCGACCTCAAGCGGATCTCCGCTTGTGGCGTCGGCGAGAATGTCCTGCGCCGTCGCGTCTCGATCGCGCTGACGGCCCTTTAGCGATACAATCTCAACGATTCACCTCGCCCACGATTCAGTCAGATTGGTGAGCAAGATGTATAGTTTCGATGAGTAAAGGAGAAAATCGATGAACAGACTAGTCGTTCCGACCGTCATCGTCGCCTTGGGTATGATAGGGGCGGGCGCGTTGTCGCAGCAGGCTCCGCCGGCGTCTGGGTTCCAGGCGAAGCCCTATTTCCAGATGCCGCTCGAAAAGGATCCGTCACGCGTGGTGCGCCTGCAATCGGTGGTCATTCCTCCGGGCGCAGGCAACCGGTTTCATCGCCACCCTGGTGATCAATGGTGGGCGGTCCAGGAGGGCGAAGTAACCTTCACCGTCAAGGGTCAACAGCCGCGCATTATGAAGGCCGGCGAGTTCGTCTATGTCCCTCGAGGCACGGTTCACCGCAACCAAAACCTCTCGAAGCTTCCCGCGCGCTCGATCGAGCTCAACATAACGGACAAGGACAAGCCCCAGACGGAGCAGGTGCCGTAGCAGAAGACCAAGTCGAGGCGGGCCAGAATTCAATACTGGGATGGGGATCTTGCGCGCCATCCGCCAATCGACGATGGTGCGAAAGGAGGATGGCGGTATGTTGGATTCTGCCGTTCAGACGGATGTTTTGATCGTTGGAGCCGGACCGGTCGGACTGTTCCTCGCAAACGAATGCGCCCGCCGCGGTATCCGCTGGAAACTGATCGAAGAGCGTTCGTCACAATCGATACACTCTAAGGCGCTCGCAATCTTTCCTCGGACCCTCGAAATATTCGATATGGCAGGAGTTGTGGTGCCGTTCCTGGAGAAGGCGAACCGAGTCACTGGGGTGGCGGTGATCACACATAGGCGCACACTGGCGCACATGCGGTTCGCGCCAGTGGAGAGCCCGTATTCATTCATTGCGATGGTTCCGCAGAACATCACCGAAAATCTGCTCCTGGAAAAGCTGCGTACGAGAGGCGGAGACGTAGAATACGGCACCAAGTTCCTGACGGCAGAACCGCAGGATGGCTATGTGAATGTCACGGCGGATCGCAACGGCGAACGCGCGGGCTTTACGGCATCCTTCGTAGTCGGGTGTGACGGAGCGCACAGCAGTGTCCGACATGGACTGGGGCTGGCGTTGGAAGGAGGAGAGTATCACGACTCCTTCATGCTGGCCGACATCGAGACAAACGAAGTGCTTCCCAGCGACGAAATGCAGTTATGTCCAAGCGAACTTGGGCCGCTCGCCATATTCCCGATAAGCGCCAAGCGGCGGCGAATTGTGGCGACCATTGAGCAGCCCCAGGGCGACGCGCCATCGCTCGAACTCGTGCGAAAGACCCTCGCTGAACGTGCACCGGGCGGGATTGAAGCGGGCGCACTTCACTGGAGCAGCTATTTCCGCATTCACCACCGGAATGCGGCGCAGATGCGCAGGGGGCGGATCTTCATAGCCGGGGACGCCGCTCACATTCATAGCCCGTTTGGCGGGCAAGGAATGAATACCGGGCTGCATGACGCTTGGAACCTGGTCTGGAAACTCGACCTCGTCCTCCGCTCTCACGCGAATGACAGCCTGCTCGACACCTACGAGGCCGAACGGCTGCCGGTAATCAAGGGTGTCATTCACACCACTGACACACTGACCAAGGTCATGGGAACGCCGAACAAATTCGCCCAAGTTCTGCGCGATGCCTTCATCCCCATGGTGTCTCATCTGGCGCCCTTCCAGCACGCCTTCGTTCAGAGGCTTTCTGAGCTCGGTATCGGCTATCGTGGAAGCCCAATTGTCGAGGGACCTGGCACGCGGTACTTCGATGATTCCATCCGTGGCGGCAACCACATTGGAAGCCGCTTCCTGCTGCTGATCGACGAAACCGGCGGAACCTCGACCGAAGCCGCAAAACAGCTATGCGAGCACTTCCAGAGTGTTCTTGAGTTACGGCCCTCGACTTGCCGGGGCATCACGCTGGTTCGGCCCGATGGCTACATCGCATACTCCGCCGATCACGGCGGTGCCTCCGCATTAGAGTCTGTGGGTTCGCTACTCGAAAAGCAAGTCAGTCAGTCGTAGCAACACTATCGTCTAGGCCTTAGGTGGCGATGGACGACGGCCGGCGTCGACAATGAATCATCTTCTTCAAGCATTTAGTGGTGCGTCAATACGCCCTTGGCGCGGCTCATCAGTCAATCGATCTGAGGGTTTGCGGCGAGGGAAACGTTTCACATCATTGGGCTGGCGGTGTTGCCGGGCTCAATGTTGCTGGTGAATCTGACGGGTGATGGGGTTCGGGGTGCGGCACCGGCAGAGCGGCTGGCCCGGCAATTCGCGGCCGTGGGCCTTGGGAGGGCGCGTTCCGAGGATCAGCTCAGACGTTCCGATGTTCCTACGCGGGCGCTGACCTCGAGTGGCAGCATCCCGCTCCCCATCAATACGACCCTGCTCGTTTCGACGATCACACTTCAGGCAGCGATTCATGCCCGTTCCGGCGTGTGTGGTGACGGACCACAATGGCGGCGTGCCTGTCGCCCGCCTGCTGGTTCGGCGTAGCTTATGCCGGCCGCGGAAGGGCTGGTTCGCAACCGGCGCAGGATAGCGCCTACTTTTCACCGAGCGCCCTGTGAAGATCCGCGATACTCACCATCCGTCCATGCAGCGGGGTGATCTGCTGCACGTCGAGATTCAGGCGCTTGAGGTTTTCATAGAGGTTCACGTTTTCTTGAACCACTGGACCGGGAGGGGCGTTCGCAGGTGCCGGGTTAAACACATCGGCCTCGATCAGCACCTTTGCTTTGGGAACGTAGGCGATCAGCATGGTGCCGGCGTGGTTGCTTCCTTGAAGGTGGTACAGCTCCAGGCTCTGCGTGCCGTCGGTGAGCACGCGTTTATCGGTCACGGTCTCGATCACGGGCTTGCTCGGAGATTTGGCCAGCCGGTCGGGATTCAGCGTATGTGGCTGTGCCCATACAGTTTCGTAGTAGGGTCGGTTCTCCGCCTGGGTGATGATAGTCGCCCCTTGCGCCACGCAGGCGCGAAGACCGCCGAGGTGATCGAAGTGGTGATGGGTATTGACCACATATCGGACGGGTTTATTCGGGATCGTCTTTTTCACGGTGTCGAGGACCATCAGAGCACGCTCGTCGTTGAGCGGGCATTCGACCAGCACCATGTAATTCTTGAACTCGACCGCCACGCTGTGATGGCTGCCGCCCGTGAGATACCAAACGCCGGCGGCTACTTTCTGAACGTCGACTTTCACGGGCGCCGGCGTTTGCGCAGCATGTTCGACGTTGTCGGGTACCGGAAAGACGACGTACGGATTGTTGGGATCGGTCTTGGTGACGGTCAGGTCCAAAACCGGAAAGCCGCCCTGCTTCTCGAGGATGTGGGACGGAAACAGGACATCGCTTGGGATCTCGCCCAGGTCTTTGTAATCCGAATACGTCGTTTCCGTGACGGTATCGCCGAGAACCGGATTGTCGGAGCGGGTCTCCACGCGTTCCACCTGCTGTTTGGCGTTGAGCGTCATTTTGACCGTGGCGTCGGAGAACGGGAAGGTAATGGTGTTGAGCCCGCCTTCCACTGCGAGCTTGGCTTTCGCGCCGGCTTCGACGGCCATTTTGAGCACGCCAAACGGAGTGGTCCACAACTGGAGCAACCGGTCGTTGGCGGTTCCGGGCGCGGGTGTCGCCGTGGTCCCGGGGCTGAAGCCTGCGCCGGGCGTGGACTCGTTCCACGCAAATCCGCCGCTGACGACCTGGATCTGACGCTGCGGCGCGGCCAGAGGAAGGCCTCCTCCGCCTTGCACGAGACCTTCCGGGTTGGACCGCGTCACGTCCACGCGCATCGCGGGAACCGCATAGCTCAAGCTGGCGTGATAGGTGACTTTGAACGCGGGCCATGGCATCCCTGGCCGGTATGCTTGGCCGAAAGCGTGGGTCGAACCCGTCCCCCAGTATTCGAACGTGTTGATGGGGTCGATGCGCTGCGGCCCCCGGACCATCCCCAGGGCGTATTCGGCGGCCTTGAGGGTGGCCGCGACGTCCTGCGCGCACAGCGATTGGCCCAGCACGACGGCCGCTGCGACGGTTCCCAAGAGGTGCCGGTTCATAGGAGCTTAGTGATGTTCCTTGGTGACCAGGTGTGACAAATCCCTCTCGCTGCACGGAAGCGTTTCGGGTAGCACGGCCCTGGGATCGGGATTTAGCTTCTGAACTCGAGGGTTCATGACCCACGGCTTGAGGAGCACGTCGGGATCTTCCACCGTGGCTTGCCAGGTGAGCGTAGAGCCGTCGCGGTGGAGCCGTTCGATGACGTGCATGTTCTCGCTATGAAAATACCCGCCGATGTCGAGCCAGCTCGTGTCGTTGAAGCCGATACTGTCAACCACTAGAGTGTCGCCCTCCCAGTGGCCAAGCGATTCTCCCTTCCACGTTCCATCCAGGTCTTGCAGCGGCGTGTGGGGACGACCGTCCATGGGAATGACGCGATATTGGTCACCCCAACCCTGGGCGGCGCCGCTAGTGTACAGGAAGATCATTTCGGCGGGAGTCTGCACAATTTTTGCCGGAGGCCCCATACGCGGAACCCCAGCCGGCATGCAACCGTACGACGGATCCTCCGTGTTCCCATTCTGATCGAGCTTCTGAACCTTTTCCCAGAATTCCGGCTTGTAGAGCGGCTTGTTGGGATTAGATCGACGGATGAGCGTGTTGTCGCGCTCGAAGTTGACGAGCGCGCCGTCCCGCGCGGGCAACAACGCGGCGCGCTCATCCTCGACCTTGATGTACGGGCCCCCAATGGTGGCCCCGTTCCACACGCCGCTCAGGTCTGGATGTCCCTCCACCGTCCGCGGCTCGGCCTGCGCGATTGCGCCGAAGGGATTCCCGCCCCATGCCGCTAGCGCTGCAGCAAAGACATATGAGTAATGGCACCACCGTTTCATACGAAAGCGCCTCCGAATTACTGAGCGTTCGGATCACCCGCCCAAATCGTGAAGACACGGCCGTCTGGAAGTTTCAACTCCTTGATCAGCCCGGAGTCCGTGCCATCCTTGGCGAGCACCCCATTCACGGTGATGGTGTCGCCGGTCTTGAGGCCACCCCGATCCGCCCGGCTCAGGCCGGCGCGGCGCAGGGCGCCTGGGCCCGCCATCTCAAAGGCCCAATGCTTCACCCTACCGCTGTCGTCTTTCACGTCGAGATAGAGATAGGAGTGGGGGTTGATCCACTCTACCTTGGTCACGACGCCGGTTAGCGTGAACGGCTTCTGAAGATCGAACTGCGCCTGGACTGAATGATGCGCCCATAGAGACCCGCCGGCCAACAACCAACCGAAAACCGCCAATCCCACGTCCAGCCGGTGCTTCATTACCAAAGCCTCCCCATACCGGTTAACAGAATCGTGACCGGGAGTCAAGCGAGTGTACCTCCCCGGAGTGTACCTCCCCGGTTTAGGTGCTCACGGTTTGGCGAGCGCACCGGGCGTCACACCCAGGGCCTGGATCTCCCCCCGCCGCCGAGGCGCCATCCTTGACGAAGATCTCCAACGCCGCCGCCGGCGTATCGCCGACGTTCTGGAATCCGTGCGGCGCGCCCTTCTCGATGAAAAACGCCTGTCCCGAAGCGGCTGCTGCGGGTTTCGACGAGCCGATGGTGATCTCCAGTTTCCCCGAGACAGGCACCCACAGGTGATACCGGACATCGTCGTGGGTATGGACGCTGCGAACCGCGCCGGGTTGAATCTCGACCCGCGCCACGCGGAACTTCAGGTCGATCCATTAACCGGACACCGGGATTGGCGTTTTTGGCGGCAGGCCGGGCTTAGGCGCTCGCAGGCAAGGCCCACAGCAAGGCCAGCAAGGCAACCGATAGAGGCGAGCGGCGCCATCGGTGGGAGTCAAGGCGCTTTGCTATGCTCAATCCGTGCGGAGGAACAGATGAGACACATTGCTGCTTTCGCTCTCGGTGTGACGCTGGTTTGCGCGCAGCAGCGTCCGATTGTGCTTAAGACGTCCACGCTGTTTGATGGCCGGGGCCAGACGCTCCACAATTCAATCATTGTCGTCGAAGGGACAAAGATCGCGCGCCTCGGCGGAGCGGCGCCGTCCGACGCGATTACCTACGATCTGACTGCGTTTACCGTCTCGCCGGGCTGGATCGATACCCACTCCCATGTGGCTGTGCACTTCGATGACTCGGGACGTCTGGCGGGCGGTGACGAGCCCGAACCGCAGGCGCTGCTGCACATGGCCGACAACCTGGTGCTGACCCTGAACGCGGGCTTTACGACCGTGCAAAGCCCCGGGGCGATGGTCGATCGAGATCTGCGCGAAGCGGTGGCGCGGGGCGTGCTTCCCGGGCCGAGGGTGCTGACCTCGCTCGAAGCGCTGACGGAAACCAGCGGCGGGCCGGACAGGCTCCGCGAGTTGGTGCGTGAGCGCAAGCAGCAGGGAGCCGATCTGATCAAAATCTTCGCCTCGAAGAGCATTCGCGAGGGTGGCGGGCAAACCATGACGGACGCCCAGTTGCAAGCTGCCTGTGGCGAGGCGAAACAACTTGGGCTACGCGCCATCGTGCACGCGCACTCGGCCGATTCGGCCAAGGCGGCCACTCTCGCCGGTTGCACCTCCGTCGAGCACGGCGCTTACGTCACCGATGCGGTTTTCGATCTCATGGCGGAACGTGGCGTCTATTACGACGCCAACATTGGCCTCGTGCTCCAAAACTACCTGGAAAACAAGCCGCGATTTTTCGGCATCGGCAATTACAACGAGGCCGGCTTCGCGTTCATGGAGAAGGGTGTCACGATGGTCCGCGACACCTTCAAAAAGGCTCTGCAGCACAAAGACCTGAAGATCATCTATGGAACCGACGCTACCGCCGGCGCTCACGGCCAAAACTACCG
Organism: Acidobacteriota bacterium; assembly: GCA_028876805.1. Taxonomy (GTDB): domain Bacteria; phylum Acidobacteriota; class Terriglobia; order Bryobacterales; family Bryobacteraceae; genus PSRJ01. Next base: position 7,516 of record JAGWQP010000232.1, read on the forward strand.
GGAGTTCATTACGCGAGTGCGGGACGGCGGTCAGGACCCGATGCTGGCGCTTATCTCGGTGACGTCGCTTTCTGCCGAGTCACTCGGAATGGGGGATCAGATCGGCTCGATCGGCGCCGGCATGCAGGCCGACATCGTCGCCTTTGACGGCAATCCCCTCAATGACGCGAACGCGGCGGCCCGGGCTGTGTTCGTGATGAAGGGAGGAAAGGTATACGAGAATCTGGGACACGGCACTAAGGACCACCGATAGCCGCGCCCCGAGAACCCCAACCCAACCCTACCCAACCCTTCGTCCGCCAACCCTTCGTCCGCCTTGACGCGGCAGAACCTCTGACGTATCATGCACGGCGAACCCACTCTGGGAACAAGGGGGAGACTATGACTAAGAGATTCTGGATTGTGTTTGGCATCACAGTCATTCTGGCTGGGCTCGTGTCGGCTCAGGAGGCGAAGACGATCCTACAGAACGCCGCCAAGGCGATGGGCGACGTGCAATCCATACAATTTTCGGGCACGGGCCACAACGATGCACTGGGCCAGGCGTTCACCCCGGGAGGACCTTGGCCGGAAACCAACGTTACTTCTTATACCAAAACCGTCGACTATTCCTCCCGATCTTCGAAAGAGGAGCTCACGCGAGTCGAACCGCCCAACCTCCGCGGCGGCGGGGCGCCATTTGGTGGCGCTCAGAACCAGGTCAACCTGGTGAGCGGGCAATTTGCCTGGAACCAGCCGGGCAACGCTCCCCAGCCGGCGGTCGCGGCTGCCGAAGAGAGGCAGCTGCAGATCTGGCTTACTCCGCTCGGGTTCGTCAAGGCGGCGAACGAAAACAACGCCACCGCGAAAAAGGGCAAAGGCGGAACGGTCATTTCGTTCACCGCGATGGGCAAGTTTAAGGTGGAAGGAACCATCAACCCGCAAGGGTTGGTCACGGAAACCAAAACCTGGATGGCCAATCCAGTGCTCGGCGACATGCTGGTCGAGACGACCTATTCGGGCTACAAGGACTTCAATGGCGTGAAATTCCCGGCGACGATCGTCCAGAAGCAGGGCGGGCAGACGGTGATGGATCTTGCCGTGACGAGCGTCCAGGCAAACGCGCCTCTGAGTTTGACGGTTCCCGATTCGGTGAAACAGGCCAAGCTCCCGGCGGTCCAGGTGGAGTCGCAAAAGCTGGCGGACGGGGTGTGGTGGATTGGCGGAGGAACGCACCACAGCGTCGTCATCGAGTACCCGGCTTACATTACGGTGATCGAGGGCCCGCTGAGCGAGGAACGGTCGCTCGCGGTGATTGCCGAAGCCAAGAAGCTGGTTCCGAACAAGCCGATCAAGTATCTTGTGAATACTCATCAGCACTTCGATCACTCGGGCGGCATCCGCACCTACGTCGCCGAGGGCGCCACGATCATCACCAATGCGATCAATAGGCCGTATTACGAGCAGACCTTCAAAGCGCCGCGGACACTGGCGCCGGACCGGCTTTCGCAGAATCCGAAGAAGGCTACGTTCATTACCGTGAAGGACAAATACACGCTGGCGGACGGAGGCCGCGAAATCGACATTTATCATGTAGATGGCGATAACCACAACCAGGGGATTCTGATGGTGTATCTGCCCAAGGAGAAGGTTTTGGTGGAAGCGGACGATTTCACGCCGGCGGCTCCGAACGGCCCTTCGCCGGCTCCCCGGGCCGTCGCCTTCACCAAGAATCTGGAAGCCAATATCGAGCGTCTCAAGCTTGACGTGCAGACTATCGCTCCACTCCACGGGTTCGTGGTGCCGGTAGCCGAACTGAAGAAAGTGGCCGGAGCGTGAAATGTCACGGGGCGTTCGGTCTGTTCTGGTTCGGGGCGACGATTCTTCCGATCGTGGCTCAGTCTGCCGGTGTTGGTACGATTCACCGCCTCGATCCCGCGCTCGACCAACTCGTTCCACCCGGAGCCGTGATTGAAAAAGTAATCGGAAATCTCCAGTTCGCAGAGGGGCCGGTCTGGGTGCAGAGCGGCGGTTATCTGCTGTTCAGCGACATTCCGGCCAATGCGATCATGAAATGGAGTCCCTCCGACCAGCTCTCGGTTCTTCGCAAACCGATCTTTGCGCGCCAATTTCCCCCGGGAATCCAGATCGGCTCCAACGGCCTCACGCTCGACCCCCAAAGCCGCCTCATCGCCTGTGAACACGGAAACCGGCGCGTGTCACGGACCGAGAGGGACGGCGCCATCACGACCTTGGCGGACCGCTACGACGGCAAGCGTCTCAATAGCCCGAACGACGTGGTGTGCCGGCGGAATGGAGACATTTACTTTACGGACCCTAATTCGGTGGCGCGCAACAATCCCCCGGATCCGAACGGCGACTTCACGACCGAGCTCGGATTCAACGGCGTTTATCGCGTGACAGCCGCGGGCAAACTGGAACTGCTGACCCGCGACGTACCGTATCCCAATGGGCTGGCCTTCTCCCCGGACGAGAAAAAGCTGTACATCGCCAACACCCGACCCGACAAATTCTGGATGGCGTTTGACGTCAAAAGCGACGGCACGCTCGCCAGCGGCAAAATGTTTCTCGACGTCAGCAAA
>JAGWQP010000233.1 GCA_028876805.1 Acidobacteriota bacterium
CGAGAAGCTGCAGGCTATCACCGAAATCGACCTCGACGAGCTGATGGTGATTGATCTACCACGCGGCTATGGTCGCGACTGAGAGAAGGACGTGCTTCTCACCCGGTACCACGCGACTAAATTGCAGAACTTGACGCAGTGCGTTCGGAGAAGCTGACGATGACTTGTAAGTGAGAGTCTTACCCGGCCAAAGCCGTAGCGGGCAGGCCGGAACCGAGTCTTGCGGGCGTCGCGGTAACGCGAGGTCCGAAGCGTAGACAGGAGCCATGTAGGGCGTTGGTGTTAAGCCTCGAAAGGTTCAAGGTTGCGGAGGCCGAGCTGGTTGCGTCCAGTGAAGGCAGCATGTGCGCCATCGCCAGGCGAGATGGTGTCGCTCCGCCGGGGTCGTGGGCCGCGTCATGCACGGAAGGCCATCGTTGGAACCGAAGAGGCCCGACCGGGTCCGCCGGATTGGTCTCCGGCGGGGGGTGGTGGCAAGGCACAGCCGGAGCCATCATCCGAGCCGAGGTCGGGAGTCGGACTGGTTCATAGTACCGATGAAGCCGTCGAAGGAGACGAGACGCGCTGAGGGAAGGGACCAGCCCGGGGGGATCTCGCGCGCCGAGGCCAGGGTCCGGACGCAGAGCCGGGCAACCTTGCCGCCCAACCTCGCGCGGGTGAACGCAGCGGCCCAACGGGCCGCCCAGACCCGGTTCACTGCCCTGCTGCACCATGTCGACATGGCGGCGCTCGAACGAGCGTTCCGGCGACAGAAGCGGCTGGCGAGTGCGGGGGTCGATGGGATGACGGTGGCGGCGTACGAGCAGGACCTGGAGGCCAACCTTCGGGATCTCTGCACGCGCGTGCACACGCGCCGTTACCGGCCACAGCCGGTTCGGCGTGTCTACATCCCAAAAGCCGATGGCGGGCAGCGCCCGCTCGGCGTGCCGACTCTGGAGGACAAGATCGTTCAGGGTGCCGTCGCCGAGCTTCTCAGCGCCGTCTACGAAGTCGATTTCGTCGGCTTCTCCTACGGCTTCCGGCCAAGACGGAACCCGCATATGGCTCTCTCGGCGCTGCATACGGCGCTGATGAGCCAACGCGTGAACTGGGTGCTCGATGCCGACATTCGCAGCTTTTTCGATTCGGTCGACCACGAATGGCTGCTGCGGATGGTGGCGCATAGGATCGCCGATCCGCGTATCTTGAGGCTGATTCGCCAATGGCTGCGCGCCGGGATCCTGGAGAGCAATGAGTGGCATGAGACTGACAGGGGAACGCCGCAAGGAGCGGGCATCAGTCCGCTCCTGGCCAACATCTTCCTGCACTACGCGCTCGATCTCTGGGTCCACCAGTGGAGGCGGCGGCACGCGTCCGGTCGAGTGTCGATCGTGCGTTATGCCGACGACTTCGTTATGGGCTTTGAGAAGGCGGCGGATGCGCGGCGGATGCTGGTTGACCTCAAGGACCGGCTGGCCAAGTTTGGCTTGGCGCTCCACGAGGACAAGACGCGGCTGATCGAGTTCGGCCGGCTTCCGGCCTTGCGACGTCAGCAACGCGGTGAGCGGCGTCCGGAAACCTTCGCCTTTCTCGGCTTCACCCATTATTGCGGGTGGACGCGGGATGGCCGGTTTATCGTGAAGCACAAGACGCAAAGCAAGCGCCTGACGCGCAAGCTGACGGCGCTGCGCCTGGAGGCATGGCGGCACATGCACGCGCCAATGGCCGAACAGCAACGCTGGTACGCCAGCATCCTGCGCGGTCACTACGGCTACTATGGGCTGCCGAACAACTCCCGCGCGTTGAGCGCGTTTCACCAGGAGGTCCGGCGCATCTGGTTCCGCTGTCTGCGGCAGCGCAGTCAGAAGGCCCGGAGCCTCACCTGGGACCGCTTCAAAGCGATGCTCGAGCGCTTTCCTCTGCCACTGCCTCGGATCACTCACCCTTGGGCGCCGCGGCCGGCATGACGCGGGTTACCCTCGGGAAGAGCCGGGTGCGGGAAAGCCGCACGCCCGGATCTGTGAGGGCAAAAGCCGAATGGCTCAGCTACTCGACCGCAACTAGGGCGACGAGAAGCGGAGACTGGTAACCATCTGTCTGATTCGTACCGCTAGGCGGGATTTTGACCGGTGATTGGGAGGCCATCAGTGAGGACGTAAGGCTGCCGGTCCGGTGTGGCGGATCGTGTGCGCGGCAGCCTCGAATTTCCCGCAAAAATCGGAACCATTATGGGTACTTGGGGAGGCCCAGTGCCCCCGCGTTGGCGGGATCGTGGGGGCAGGCCAGCGACGCTGTGTCTTTCATCGGAGCGCAACGGCTGCGATCGACGGGGAGCAGGAAGATTATGCCGCCTACAAGAGATGCCCCACCGGCTACGGCAGCAAGGGATAGTTGTCCGAATGATCCAGCGAGGCGAATAGCCGAACATGCAATGCGGTGAGAGGAAAGGACCACCGCAAGCACACATAATACGCCGATAACCACGAGGAACACTCCGGCGGCCCGACGAAGACTCAGTCGAGACCGCGAAGTCATCCACAGTCACTCGCAGACGCCGAATACAGGACTGTTGAACGCCTTCGCTGGCCAGCGGTTCCCGACCGATCGAATGGCTATATCGAGGTGCCGAGCAACTCCTTGCTAAAGAGCCTGCCAAAACCCTTTTTTAACACAGGTTAGTGCGGC
>JAGWQP010000234.1 GCA_028876805.1 Acidobacteriota bacterium
CCGCGTTCCAATCGACCCGGTCGAGGGTGCTCGACACGACGTACTTCTTTGCCGCGTCGATCGTCCGGGCGAAGGGTTCCATCCAATCAGGCCTCGCTCCCGTCTGCGCCGGCGGCCGAAACGCTGCCTCCATCATTTCGTAAGTCACCCGGCCAAAGAGGAGGGCATCGGCCTGGTCGAGGTTCTCGACCGCGTGACGATGCAAGTCTTCGTCCGCGAACATTGCACGATGATCGCAGCACCCGTCCAATGTGACGTTGATGGAATACCGAAGGGGTCGCATTACGCAAGAGTTGACTTGTAAGGAATGCTCTTCAACGGGCATAATGAGGCGAACGGGAGTCTTCGGCCATGACGGGATACTGAGGCCACAGAACACGAGGACGGAAACCGCGGCCCGCATGGTTTAAGGAGAGCCTGTTTGGGCTGTGCCGAACCGAAACGGGAAACGCCGGGGCCGGCAGAAGACGTCGGATGATCATGGCTTCAATTGGTAGGACTTTCCCAGTTCGCCGGCGCCGGCCAGGTGTTTGCGCGCGCGCACCAGCTCTGCAATCTGGCGGATATGCCCGAGATCGTGCATGGCCCATTCGTGCAGCATCTGGGCCATCGTGATCTCACCCGCCTCCTTGTGGATGGCCCTGCGCTTCCCGGCTCCATCCGGCAAGTTGCGCAGGAACTCGATGTTGCTCTCGCGCTGCTCTTCGAAGTGATCGAATGAGTCTTTCGGGTCGGCATTCCGATACAGGTCGAGATGAAACTGCGCGTCATCGGGCTCGACTTCCGGGCGCTCCTCGTTTATAAAACGATCGAGCCGGAGGCGGTAGCAGTGGCCTTCGGAGTGGGACAGGTGCGCCAGGACCTCGGCGACGGAGAAGCGATCGGGAGCAGGTTTCCACCGCGCATCCTCCTCGGTGAGTTCGCGCATCAACCCGCGTAGAATCTCCGGCGTAGCTTCCAGCTGCCCGACGGCAGGGACTCCGTTGTCTTCCATCTGTCTATCCTACGATATTCTCCACGGCCGAGACATACCGTTGCCGGAAATGCGGGTGTCGCGTGGTGAAATATGTCAGGTCCGCACTGCGGCCAGCCTCTCCCAAGTACTGCTCCGCCGCTCTCGCCAGGGAGGGATCAGCATATCTGTTTTGTCCGGCCATAAAAAGTCATTAAACCGGACAAGTGAAGTCTCACCCATCAGACCTGCGCTGATGGATCATTCACTTTCCGTTTCAATTCGATGAGCCGGGTTGCCAAACGGTGGGTCTCTGGCTTGAGCTGTGGTTACGGCGAGCCAACTAGTGGGCTGTCCCGGTCATATGGTAACCAAATCAGCTACCGACGTAAACACGCCGCGTGCAATCACATCTCGCTCAACTTTGGAGAACCAGATCTCCACCCGGTTCAGCCAAGATGAATAGGCCGGCGTAGAGTGAAACCGCACCTTCGGATGGGCTTCCAGAAAATCGGCCACCGTTTTGGTTTTGTGGGCTGACAAATTGTCGCGAACGATGTGAATTTCGGTAGCCATTTGGTGGTCGCCACAACCTCTTCGAGAAAGCCGACGAACTCGGCGCTGGTGTGGCGAGGCGCGGTCTTGCCCACGACCTTCCCCGTCCTCACCTCCAGAGCCGCATACAGCGAAAGCGTTCCGTGGCGATAGTACTCGAATCCATGCCGTTCGGCGCGGCCCGGTGACATGGGCAATACGGCGTCCAGACGGTCCAACGCCTGGATGGCACTCTTCTCGTCTACGCAGGATACGGCCGCATGCTGATGTCTGGGGTCCAAGCCAGCCATGCCCTCCCGTTCAAAACGCCGCTTCCAGCGCGCAATGGTCGGCCGCGAGGTATATGCAACTCGACTTCAATTTGGTTCCAACTCTCGCCCTCGGCCAGCGCCAACATCAGACGGGCGCGGAAAACGTCGCCGGCCGGCAGGGTCCGCGACTGCGCCCAGCGGGTTAGTTCCTCACGATGCTCTTCGCTCAATTCCGACACTCGATGATAGCGTCGCATACCTGTTTGGACGACGCCAAGATCAAATGGTTACGAAATGATTGGGACGATCCACTAGCGTTTAGACCGGGTCTCTCTAGTAAGTGACGTGGCGGACCGGTAAATGTCACTTACTTCGTAATCAACCTGCTCTCTCCCTTCCTGCCTGATTCCCTGAAACAGCCG
>JAGWQP010000018.1 GCA_028876805.1 Acidobacteriota bacterium
CGGCTTCCAGTCCCTGGTGGAACAGACGGTGACGTCGCAGCGGGTTCCCCGTGCCATGGACCTGTACCGGTTCCTGCTGAGCATTGTGCTCGGTCTTTACATCGGCTTTCCCAGGCTGAACCAATTGCGCTTCCTCGCTCGTGATCCGATCCTGACGGGCATTCTCCATGTCATCCGGCTGCCGGTGCAATCCACCTTCTGGAGATTCGTAAACGCCCTGCATCGCCATGTCGCCCGGCAGATACTGACGGTGATGCGGATCCTGCGGGAACGAGTCTGGGAGGCCGCCAACGTGAAGTTAGAAGTCGTCACCATCGACACCGACACCACCGTGCACACGCTCTACGGGCAACAGATGGGAGGGCGCAAGAGCTACAACCCCAAAAACAAAGGCAAGCGGAGCTATCAACCGATGCTGACGTTTCTCGCCGAGACCCGCGAATACGTCTGGGGCGAGTTGCGGAACGGTGACCGACCCACCGGCAAGCAGATCGGCGAGCATCTGCGGAGCGTGCGGGCCGCGCTGCCGCCGGGCGTGAAGCAGATCTACGGCCGGGCGGATTCCGGACTGTACTGCCGAGAGGCCGTCGAAGCGTATGAAGAGTTCGCTGCCCGATTTGTGATCTGTGCCCGCAAAACCGCCCGCTTGGTGGAGGAACTGCGCCAAGCCCAGTGGAAGCCTTCACCGAAGACGGATGCGGATGAGGAGTGTGAATTCTCTTATCAGCCGGAGGGATGGAGCCAGCCTTATCGGTTCGTAGCCGTGCGTAAGCAAAAGCCGCGCGAAGAGGTGGAAGCCGAGCAGGCCGAGCAATACCAGTTGTTCGAAACCAGTCAATACAAATATCGTGTCTTCGTGACCGATATGAGCGATCCGATCCACTTCGTGGTCTGGTTTTACGGGCAGCGGGGCGGGGCCGAAAACCTGATCAAGGAAGCGAACAATGATGCCGGGCTGGCGGCCCATCCGTCGCACCGCTTTGACGTGAATGGGAATCACTTCCAGTTGGCCATGCTGGCCTACAACCTAAACTGCTGGCTCATGCTGTTCCACCGCGAACCCCAGGCCGACGCCACCGCATTGCGGCACACGACTCTGGCGACTTCGCGGCTGCGCTTCCTTTTCGTGGCGGCTAAGATCTGGCGGCACGCCGGCCGTACGGGGGTGAGCTACAGCGATCATTACGAGGAGAGAGAGGGGTTCGAGCGATTGATGGATCGGCTGCGCCGGATCACACTACGCGGCCAGGGCTATGCGCCGGTGATGGTACCGGCCCTGCGCTGAATGGACCGCCCGCGGGCCTTCACGCACTGTGCATAGAAATTCATGCACGAGCGGCAAGCGCAACGAAGCACGAAACTTCGGCGCGAGGCCGGCGGGACCGGGCTTCTAGGAGGGAAATGAAGCAGCGAAAATCGAACTGACCTACTCAACCACGAGTGGTATCAACCGAGCGCGGCCGTCGTCCGGAACGCTCTTCGTGCATAAGTCAGGTTACACATCAGACACCAATGTGACTTGGCCCGCCTTACCGGGCGCTATCGCCGTCGACTCAATGGGTACTGAAGTCATCGTGGGAATCTCCACGTCAAGCGGGGACCTTCCCCTTCACCTGGCGTGGCTGACGCCTGACGCTAACGCCAAGTCTTTGTTGGGCTCTATGACCCGGAGAAGAAAATGCCCACGCCTCGGGTTCGAACCGTTGCCGTGATTGATGATGACCGACGGGTTCTGAAATCTCTTGCGAACCTGCTGGCCTCTGGTGGGTATGGTACACGGGCCTACGAATCTGCACTGGATTTTCTTTCCGACGGCTACTCGGGTCTGGTATGCGTTATCACCG
>JAGWQP010000235.1 GCA_028876805.1 Acidobacteriota bacterium
AAGCGGGTCAATCCGGCTTTGTGACGAAAGTCGCGGGTGAGGCGCGCCAGCGGCATCCGCAGCGTGACTTCATCCTGCCCAGAGAGCACTTCGAGAGCCGCCCGCGCGAAGACCTCAAACGTCACCATCGTGGAGGCGGGATTGCCCGGCAGCCCGAAGAAGAACGTCTCGCGCGCCCGGCCAAAAACCAGCGGCTGGCCGGGCTGGATGAGCACTCTGTCGAAATAAAACTCCGCGCCGAGCCGCGAGAGAACCGTCTCGACCACATCGTATTTCCCCGCCGACACACCTCCGGAGAGGAGCAGGAGATCGGCCACCAAGCCTTGCTCGATCAGCTGGCGGGTGTGGGATTCGTTGTCTCGCGCCACCGGAAGGATGCGCCCCACACCGCCGGCCCGCTCGACCTGCGCGGCGAGCGAATAGATGTTGGAGTTGCGAATCTGGAATTCCTGAGGCATTTCGGGAACTTCGACGATTTCGTCGCCGGTGGCGATCAGGGCCACATACGGCTTCCGGTATACCGCGACGGAGCTGCGGCCGAAGGCGGCGAGCATGGCGACGTCGGTGTAGTCCAGGCGCTTGCCAGAGTGGAGCACCACTTCCTTCGCGGCCGCCTCAGAGGCTCGCGGATTGATGAACTGATTGGGCTCGGCAGCCCGCCCGATGCGGACGCGGCCGTTGATGCGCTCGGTATGCTCCACCATGACCACGGCATCGGCGCCCGCCGGGATCGGCGCGCCGGTCATAATTTCCACGGCCTGGCCACGGCCTACGGCTCCGCGAAAACGATCGCCAGCCCGGACCTCTCCGATCACCTCCAACTCGCCGGGCAGGTCGCCAGCGCGGACGGCGTACCCATCCCGGACGGAACGAGCGACGGCCGGCGTATCGCGGTCGGCGGCGATATCCTCGGCGAGCACGCGGCCGGCCGCCTCCCCCAGCTTGACGGGCTCGCGGGCTGGGAGGTGGCGCGCGCCGCGAACCTTGGAAAGCACGCACTGGCGCGCCTCAGGGAAACTCAACGGGGGCACAGTGCTATTTTACCCCGCGAGGCTCTGCCTGCCCTTTGCCATCTCAGTCAGCGCCGGCTAGATCCCGCGAGGCTTGGCTTTCGGTTTTTCCGCACACCGGAGGGCCGCCGTCGGGGCGACCCGATTAAGACGCCGCGAAACTCCCGTGTGTTGCGGGCTCGAGTGCTACCCACCCAACCCCGGTCCGCCAGCCCGGGCGGGCTCCCACCGAACGACCATGATGCGGTTCCGCCCGCGGATCCTCGATTGCTCAACCCTCCGATTAGCGTTTGGCCCTGGCACCTCGATCTGAGGCCTTTCGGCATAGCTCAGTCGACAGGAAAAACACAACCGGGCTCACCAGTAGTGACAGGCCGACTCTTATCAAAACGCAGTCCTGGGCCTGCCTCCGCAGAAGCAGTCCGAGCCTCTGGATTCGGATTCAACCTCATCAAGACCTCTTACACTGTTGGTACGAAATTGTAACGCAGACTCGGAAGGCCAGGTCGAGCCCCGCCGCCCAGTAGGAAACGGAGGGAACCTAGGAGTGCAGCGGATACCCGCGAATTAAGCGGAAGGTCCGCCGCCAGCGGGTCTTGGTGAAGAAGTGCGTGGCGAGGTCGACCAGGTGATCGATGCCGATATTCCCGCTTTCGAGGTCCTGCGTGGGCGCGTCAAACGACCAGTAAATCAAGAACGGAGTTCCATAGATGCTGTCACGCGGCACCAGTCCGATGAAGCGGCTGTCGTTGGAGTCTTCGCGGTTGTCACCCATGGCAAAGATGAAGCCGGGCGGCACCACGAGTTCGCCGTTCACCACGTTGTGCTCGAGCATCTCGACGGCGTGGGGCTGCAGACCCACAGGCGGATTCATTGGGAAGTAGTCGCGATAGGTGTCGACGTTGGTGGCGATGTGCTTGGCATACGGCTCCTCTATCAGTTTGCCGTTTAAGACCAGCCTCTTGTTGTCGAGGCGGATACGATCCCCCGGGATCCCGATGGCGCGTTTCACCAAAGTCAGGTTCTCTACGGGCGACTGAAACACGATGATGTCGCCGCGCCGCACGTCACGGTAGGGCAGCCAGTGCGCGGAGTTCTTGCCGGCGGGTGAAAACACCAGCTTATCGACCAGCACGTGATCCCCTATCAGCAAGGAGTCCGTCATGGAGCCGCTCGGAATGACGTAAGCCTGCAACAGCGTGGTCCAGCCGAAAAGCAGAACGGTCAGGGTGACCGTCCACTCCGCGATCGAACTGCGGCTCACGTTTCGGATGTTTGCCAGACGCTTCTGATAATGCCGGAACAGGCTGACTAGCTTGGGGCTCATCTCTTAATTGTAACTAGATACCCGGCGGTATACTGATAGTTTCCAGACATCACGTGCCAGACTTTATACGGATTCGCGGCGCGCGCGTCCACAACCTCAAAGACATCTCGCTTTCGATTCCTCACAACCAGTTGACGGTGATTACAGGCGTCTCGGGTTCGGGGAAGTCTTCGCTGGCCTTCGACACCATCTATGCGGAAGGCCAGCGGCGCTACGTCGAGTCGCTGTCCGCCTATGCACGCCAGTTTCTGGAGCGGATGGAGAAGCCGGAAGTGGATGAGATTGACGGCATCGCGCCCGCCGTGGCCATTCGCCAGAAAAACACCAGCCGCAACCCGCGCTCGACCGTGGCGACGTCCACCGAGTGTTACGACTTTCTTCGTTTGCTCTTCGCGCGCGTGGGACAGACCTTCTGCCCGAACTGCGGCACACGCGTCCGAAAGGAGACAGTGGACGAAGTGGCGGCGCGGCTCGTGGCGCTGCCGGAAGGCTCGCGTTGGTATGCGCTGTTTGGGTGCGGCGAGCACTCCGGCCCACAGGCGTTGCGCGATCATCTCTTTGAGTTGCGCAAAAAGGGCTTCAACCGGTTGTTCCAGGGCGGGCGCATCTTTGAATTCTCGACCCCGGAATCCCTGCTCGACATCGATTTCGCCAAGCCCGTTTTCGTGCTGGCGGACCGCGTCGTCATCGGTCCGAACCTGCACCAGCGCCTGGTCGATACCATCGAGACCTGCTATCGCGAGGCGGGCGAAGTGGTCTTCGAAGCGGCGTCGGGCGGGGAGCGGCTGCGCTTTAACGAAAGGTTTCAATGCAAGACGTGCGGCCGGGAGTTCTCGCAGCCCGAGCCAATTCTGTTCAGTTTCAACTCGCCCTTCGGGGCCTGCCCGCGCTGCCAGGGCTTTGGTAACACCATCGATTTCGACATGAACCGCGTGATTCCCGACAGCGGCCTGTCGCTCGATCAAGGAGCCGTGGACCCGTGGACCAAGCCCAAATACCGCGCGTGGCTCGCCAACTTCCGCAAGTCGGCCGGGAAAAGAGTGCGCTTCTCGGTTGCCTACTGCGACCTGAACGAAGCTGAGAAGGAAGCAGTCGAGGACTTCATCCGCCTCTTCTTCGACCACCTGGAGACGAAAAAGTACAAGCTGCACGTGCGGGTCTTCATGAGCCGCTACCGCGGGTATGCCCTGTGCCCGGAGTGCAAGGGCGCGCGTCTGCGCAAAGAAGCGTTATACGTGCGAGTCGGCGGCAAAAACCTGGCCGAAGTCGTTCGGCTGAACATCGCCGAGGCGCTCGGATTCTTCGATAGCCTGGATCTCGCCGCAGAAGAGAACGCCATCGCCGCCAAGATCCTGCTCGAGATCCGGCAGCGGCTGAAGTTCCTCAATGACGTCGGGTTGGACTATCTGACGCTCGACCGGCTATCGGCCACGCTGTCCGGCGGCGAGGCGCAGCGCATCCAGTTAGCCACCTGTCTCGGGTCGCGGCTGGTGGGCGCCTGCTATGTTCTCGACGAGCCGTCGATCGGCTTGCACACGCGGGACACCGGGCGTCTGATCCGCATCCTCGAAGAACTGCGCGGCCTAGGCAACACGATTGTCGTGGTGGAGCACGATCCGGATGTGATGCACGCTGCCGACCATATCGTTGATCTCGGCCCCGGCGCAGGAGAACACGGCGGACAGGTGGTGTTCGAAGGGTCGTTGTCCCGCCTCATCGCGAATCGCAACGGCTCGCTCACGGCGCGCTATCTCCGCGGCGAGGTGCTCGTCTCCAAGCCGCGCGCGCGGCGGCCAGTCCATGCCAAGAAGGTGTTGAAGTTCTTTGGCGCGCGCGTGCATAACCTGAAGAACATCGATGTTGAGATCCCGCTGGGGATGATGGTGGCCATCACGGGTGTCTCCGGCTCCGGCAAATCGACGCTGGTCTATGACGTGATCTACCGGTCCCTCGAGGCACTGCACAAATCTGGCGAACCCCACCTCGAGCCGATGCTGGATGAAGCCTCAGAAGCCTTGGGCGCGGTTCCGCGCCTGGCGTGCCGGCGAGTCGAAGGCGCCGATCGCATCGCCAGCACGGTGATGATCGACCAGTCTCCCATTGGGCGGACTCCGCGGTCGAACCCGGTCACCTACATCAAGGCCTTCGATCTGATCCGCGGCCTGTTCGCCTCGACGCGTGAGGCGGAAAAACGCGGCTACACCGCTGGCCATTTCTCGTTCAATATTCCGGGCGGCCGCTGTGAAGTCTGCCAGGGCGACGGTACGGTCACCGTGGAGATGCAGTTTCTGGCCGACGTGGAACTAATCTGTGATGAATGCAAAGGCACTCGCTACAAGAGCGGGATTCTCGAGATTCGATACAACAACCTGAATATTCACGAGGTTCTGCAGCTGACGGTCCGCGAGGCAATGGAATTCTTTCACGCGACGCCCCGTCTGGTGCACCGGTTGAGGGTTCTGGACGATGTGGGTCTCGGATATCTGCGTCTCGGCCAATCGGCCACCACGCTTTCTGGCGGTGAAGCGCAGCGCGTGAAGCTGGCCGCCCATCTGGCCTTGGCGAGCTGTGATCGGACCCTGTTCATCTTCGATGAGCCGACAACCGGCCTGCACTTCGACGACATTGCGAAACTGTTGAACGCCCTCGAGAGGCTGATCGACAACGGCGGCAGCGTGATCATCATCGAGCACAACCTGCACGTGATTCAAGCGGCGGACTGGGTGATCGATCTGGGTCCGGAGGGCGGATATCGGGGTGGAGAAATCGTCGTGGTGGGAACGCCCGAACAAGTCGCCGCCGCGGCGCAGTCCTACACCGGACGCTATCTGCGGAAGCTGGCCTGATCCGAAACGTCGAGGCTGCGTCTGGAGAAAAAGGTCCGGATGGTGAAAGTCCCCGGGCTTATTGGTTGACCCGGGGACTCTTCAGGTTCGAAGGGACGTGTCCTGGTGTTCGAGAAGGTCCCGGGACCTCAGACGGGTTCGACGGCAAGTCAAGGCACGTCGCTCGTTTCCCGCTAGAAGCGTTCCAACGCGCGGGAGTAATGGCACGGGCGGGTGACCCACGGCTGGATCCCACCCTCAACCCTCGGTTGAGGGGCATGCGGCGGGTCCTTGCTGGCCAGGAGTCGTCCGGCGCTCCGGACGGCTGTGATATCATTTGACCACGGTGGTACTCGAGGCGGAAGCAATCAGGGCTCAAGTCGAGCGTATCCTTCAAAATAAGAACCTCCGATTGTCGGAGGTCCAGCGCCGTCTGTTCTCCTATCTGGCGGACAAATCGCTCTCCGGCGAGGCGGACGAGCTCAAGGAATACACTCTTGGCCTGGATGCCTTCGGCAAACCTCCTTCCTACGATCCGCGTCAGGAATCCGTGGTTCGTATGCACGTGGCGCGATTGCGCCAGAAGCTGGCGGACTACTACCGCATCGAGGGAGTGAACGATCCCATCCTGGTCGACCTGCCGAAAGGCGGATTTAAGGTGACTTTCCTGCCCCGGTCGCCGGCCCCCCAAATTCCGGGGGGAGTTATCGAAGCTCTCCTCGGGCGTTGGCGGCGTCCGGAAGCGGCGCTGGCGGCTGCCTTGTTGGCGCTCGTTGCCGGCGCACTGTACTTCGCGGCCCGGCCGGTGAAGGCCCAGCGGACCGGTTCTGAGTCGGTCGCCGCCTTGAGCCCGGAACTCGAGCAACTCTGGAGTCCGCTGCTCGCGTCGAATCGGCCGCTCGTCGTCTGTATCGCAACTCCGGCGCATGGGGATTCCGGCGCGGGAACCGCCAGTGGCGCCTTTCTGCTCGGCCAGTTCCTGGCCCCGCACAAGTTGCACGTGTTGCTGACGCGCGGCGACCTGCTTTCGATGCCAGAAATCGCCATGGACAATGTCGTGTTCATCGGCCCAGTCGCCGGCAACCGCCAGCTCGAAGCCGTTCCCGTCGACCAGCAGATCGTGCTCGAACCCGACGGCATTCGCAATCTGAATCCGCGCCCGGGCGAGCCGGAATTTCTGCCGGACCGAGCTTCGGGCAACTCCCCAGATGTCGAGGAGAGTCACGCACTCGTCAGCCATATCCCTGGGCTGTACGGCAACGGCGACATCCTCTACCTTTCCGGCAACCGGATCTCGAGCGTCCTGGCCGCGGTACAGGCCCTGACCGATCCTGTGCTGGCACGGACGCTGGTAGCCAAAATGAAAACCTCTACCGGTGGCGTACCGCGGTATTATCAGCTCGTCCTCCAGGTGAAGTCCATGGACGACATGCCCGTCGACATTTCGTACCTGTTCCACCGGGAGCTGTCGGGATCCCGGCAGGCGAATTCGATCGCCAAACGGTAGCTGTGTTCGGTTTCTGGCGCAGGTCACATATGGTTTGGAGATTGGGAGGGATCGCTCTGCTGGTGGGCACCTCGCCGGCTTGGGCGCATCACTCTTTCGCCGCGGAGTTCGACGCCGCCCGGCCGCTCAACTTCCAAGGAGTGGTCACCAAGGTCGAGTGGACCAATCCCCACACCTATTTTTATGTGGACGTGCGCGAGGACAACGGCCATGTGGTCAACTGGATCTTCGAGACGGCCGGGCCTAACCTCTTGGCGCGGCTGGGATGGAGGCGGGATTCGTTGAAGGTGGGCG
This sequence comes from Acidobacteriota bacterium, assembly GCA_028876805.1. GTDB lineage: Bacteria > Acidobacteriota > Terriglobia > Bryobacterales > Bryobacteraceae > PSRJ01. Next base: position 6,964 of record JAGWQP010000235.1, read on the forward strand.
ACCGCGTCACCGTGGTGGCTTATCCGGCGTGGGACGGCGCTAGGATGGCCTCCGCCCGGTCGGTCGTGCTGGCCGATGGGCGCAAGGTGTTCGCCGGCTCAGCCGTTGACGGCGGCCCGCGGCCCTGACAGATTCGAGGAGGTCCCCGTGCGAGTTGTGGTGGTGGTGGTCCTAGCAGGCGTTGCGACGGCGCAGGCGACGTACAAGCCCAAGCCCGTTGCCAATCTGAAGCAGATCATGCGCAGTATCCCGTATCCGAACTCGAACCTCATCTTCGATGTTCAATCCAGGTCGCCCAAGGACGAAATGGAATGGAAGAACGTGGAGAACGCCTCGATGGCGATCGTCGAATTCGCCAATCTCGTCACTATTCCCGGACGCCTGCGCGAAAACGGCCAACCGGTTCCGGTCGAGCGCGCCGATTGGAACAAGTATGCGCGCGGCCTGGTCGACGCCGGCCAAGCCTGTTATCAGGCAGCTCGAAAGAGAAGCCCAGAAGCCGTCATCGGCTGCACCGACCGCCTTTCGGAGTCCTGCTCTCACTGTCACGATGTCTATCGCGACAGGCCGCAAGCTGCCGCGGCGCCGAAGAAGCCGTAGCTCGGGCTTTACTTCGGAATCCGCGGCACCACCAGGTGAAAGAGCTTCAGTCGAGCCCCCTCGGCCGCCTGGATGGTGGCGGTTTCGGAGGGGCCGAGATAGACCCCCGCCCCTTTGGAAGCATCGTAGGCTTTGCTATCGAGCTCGATGCGTCCCTTGCCTTCCATCAGGTAGATCAGCTGGTGCTTCTCCATGACTTGGGGAGTGAACCTCTCGCCCGAAGCCAGCCAGCGCAGCATGCCGTCGACGTTGTTGGCTCCGCACAGGGCGTGGTTCAGGATCTCGGTCAACTCGCCCTCGGCCGTTTTTACGCGCGGTAATTGGTTCGTATCAATAAAGGTCAGGGTGGTGGCAGTCATAGGAGTCTCCGGTTTCTAGGTTTGTACCCACACGCGACCGTCCACGCGGTTCCATCGCAGATCATCCGGGGTGCCGTCCAGAATGTGGGTTTTGAAGCGATTCGGCGCCTGGAATTCGAAATAAAACAAGCCGGTGTCGGTGGCCCGCAGGCGGTGTTTGGCTTCCGCCGGAATGAACACCAGGTCGCCTGGGCCCACGGAGCGCGCGCCCTCGTCGGTCTCCACGGTACCTTTGCCTTCCATGATGAAGTAAAAGTGCTCGCAGACCTCGTGGTAGTGATAGGGAGAAGAGGCGTTGGAGGCATACCGCATGACGCCGGCCAGCATGTCGTCGATCTCGGTCAATTCCTTGTTGACGAAGAAAGTACGCGTTCGTCCGGGCACCACCGCCTCCAGTCTCGGTAAATCGTCTTGGTGGAAAATATATGCCATTGATCCCTCCTGTGTGCGCGATTACTCGAGCGACTTCAATGGGGACGGTAAGCCGTGCGCGCGACCTCGGCGTAAGGAACCGTAGCCACAGTCGCCCGGATTTCGACCTGCTTGTGACGCTCGACAGTCGGCTTCGACGAACCGCCCCCTTCTTCACCCCAGGCGACAGTGACCTCGGTGCCCGGCTCGCCGTATTCATTCTCAACGACACCCAGTGAGATCATCGCGCGTTCGTTGTAGGTGTAGCCCGTATAAGTGGAGATCCCGATGGTTTTGCCTCCCCTCGAGATCTTGTCGTACGGCAAGGTTGCGTAATTAGCCAGCGGCAGGTCGACGTACTTAGTGATATCCCCGCCAGCGACCAACGAGCCAAAAATCCGGGTGAAGTCCTCGCCATTCCAGACGAGAGTTATTTTCTTCCGCGTCGGCTTGGACGCCATCTTTTCCAGGGCTGGCCGCCCGACGAAGTCGTGATCGAACTTAACAAACTGTGCGTAGCCCAAGTCATAAGGAGTCAAGTAATAGCTAGTGATATCCTCGGCATAGAAACTGCCTCCCAGCGAAGCCGTCGCTTCATAGCCGGTTGCACTCAGCCACTGCCTGTAGCCCATCAATTCGGCGCCGGTATAGATCGCCGGAAGAGGCGAAGGAATCCAGCCCGATTCGAGGCAAGTCGTGGGATAGGCTCGAGAGCCCACCTGTCGAATCCCGAACTCCTGACCGGCCTGAATAATGGCGTCGCGGACTCTATCCCCATCCGCCCAGGGGCCAAACAACTCCCATCCGGGTTGTCCGACCATTCCATGACGCAGCGCGCGAACCCTCCGGCCCGCCACCTGGAATTCATCCATGTGGAAGAACTTGATGTCCGGCACCGGTTTGCCCGTCACTTTCTCCATGACCCGGACCGCCTGGGGGCCTTGTACCTGGTAGCGGAAGGTCTTTCTACGCCCTTGGTTCACCGCGGACCGTTCATCCCTCTCCGCCAAGACCTTGTATCCGCGCGCCTCTAAGTTATACTGCACCCAATTGTGAACGGGAGGGCGGCCAACGAGGTTAAACTTATTTTCATCCAAATAGAAAAGTATCGCGTCCCCAATCACATAGCCGTGAGGATTGCACGCCACGAACTGTTTGGCCTGATTAACCCTAAAGTTTTTGAAGCTATTGACGCCGAGATCCGAGAATACTTTGAGCGCATCCGGGCCCTCCACGTAGAGATCGGTCATGTGGTGCGATTGGTCGAGAAGTGCGCAGGTCTCCTTCCAGGCGCGTTGCTCATCCCTCCAGTTGGTAAATTCTGAACGCACCACCGGAAATGCATAAGGTCCGATCTGCGAGTTCCGCAGCAGGTTAACCGGGCTACCGGCGGTTTCGAGCGCGTCCTCCAAGCTTCGGTAACTCATCGTTGTTGGTAACTCCTCCTGTTTAGCGAAGGGCACAGGCGACATCCGGCGCGCCTTCATGGACGCAGATTCCTAAAAGGCCAGTTTCGAATTATAGCAGGTGATTTTCGGGAGCCGGACTTTATCGCAGGTTTTCGTTGAACCACCGGATCATCCGCAACAAGACGTCGCGCTGATTTTGGGGATTGTGAAACTGGTGCCCTTCATGAGGGTAGACCACCAGTTCGGTTTTCACCTCCAAGGTCTTCAGTGCGTGCCAGAATTCGTACGATTGCGGCGGCGGGCACTCGCCGTCGCTGTCGCCCACCACCACCAGCGTCGGTGTCTTCACCTGGCGAATGAAATTGATCGGCGAACTCTTGGCGTACACCGCGGGATCCTGGTAAACTGATGCGCCAAAATAGGGAATCATCCACTGGTCAATCGCATTCTCGCCGTAATAACTTTGCCAGTTGGCGAGGCCGGCTCCGGCCATTGCTGCGCGAAAACGGCTTGTCTGGGTCACCGCCCACATGGTCATGAAGCCGCCATAACTCCATCCGGTGATGCCGATACGTTCGGGGTCCACCGGCGCTGAACGAATGGCTTCTTCAACGCCCGTCAAAATGTCGCGCAAGTCGCCGCCGCCGAAGTCTTTCACGTTGGCCAGCGTGAACGCTTCGCCCTGCCCGTAGCTTCCGCGCGGGTTGGGCATA
>JAGWQP010000236.1 GCA_028876805.1 Acidobacteriota bacterium
GCGCCTGTTCGCCCGTACCGGCCGGCGGCTCATCGTCGCCGGGGATGGCCCGGAATACCGCACGCTGAAATCACTGGCCGCGCGCCACATCGAGTTCACCGGGCGCGTGCCGGATAGCACACTCCGTGATCTCTATGCCCGGTGCCGGGCGCTTCTCGTGCCGGGTGAGGAGGATTTCGGCCTCACGGCAGTGGAGGCTCTGGCGAGTGGCAAGCCGGTCATTGCCCTGGGGCGGGGCGGGGTCCTCGAAAGCGTCCCGCTTCGCGACCCCTTGGGCGGCGTCTTCTATGACCGGCCCCATGACAACGCGCTCGCCATCGCCTTAGAGGAATTCGAACGGATCGAATCGCACTTCCGGCCCAAGGATCTCCAGAACCATGCCCGTCGATTTGCGCCACAGGAATTCTCGCGAAAAATGACTGCCGCTCTTGGGCTGACAGCTACCGCTACCCGAGACTTGGTCTCGGCCTCCTAAAAAGCCTCCTACCAAAAATCATATTGCCCCGAGACGCCTTTATGCGAAAATGGAAGGATTCGAACCGAATTTGAGGCTCATCCCCGTCCCGGGGAGAAAGGCGTGACTGTGGGCTACGAAGCGGAAACGCCGTTTGACAGCATCGAAGGGTCCCATGAGTACGTTGCGTTGCTCGCCGAGGCCCTGGCCGAAGCCCGGCGCGATGTGAACGCCGACATCCAGTTGGCCGACCGCGAAGGCGCCCAGCGGCGGAAGGAAGCGCTCACCCTAGTTTCCTACCATCTGTCCAAACTCAACCTCCACATCACCACCAGCCGCCGAATCCTGAACGATCTTCGAATTTTGCGACGCCTGCTGCTGGCCGAACGGGAAGGCTCCGCGCGGGTACCCGAGGTGGGTGTTTTCAAGGCGGGTGCGTAGGAGAGTGACGCGCGCCGATCAGCCACGCCTGCCAGGTGTATCTGTTCGCACAACGAGTCTTCAGACGGTCGGGTCTCAGTAGCTCGAAAGGACTATCGAGTCGCGGGGGGGACCACCCAAAACTCCCGCCAGTTGGGCTTTTTCGTGTGACTTTCTCTTGACAGGAAGGGCTTCCGAGCGTAGTATCAGAAGTCGTTTCCATCTAGCAACTGAGGGCAAGTGAATCACGGTGGTTTGTGGGGGACCCCGTATGACCTTCCAAATCGGTGATAAGGTCGTGTATCCCAACCAAGGAGTTGGGACGATCGAAAACATCAGCACCCGCTCCTTTGGAGCCGCTTTCGAACGGTTTTATCTGCTTCGTTTCGGTTACAACAGCGTCACGGTGCTGGTTCCGTTTTCCAACGCAGCGAACATCGGTCTCCGCCGGGTAACAAAGAATCGGGAGGTGTCGCGCGTGTTGTCGTACCTTGCCAACGGCTCCTGCTCGATTACTTCCGATTGGAAGGTTCGATTCCGCGACAACACCGAAAAGATGCAAGGCGGCGACTTATTGAAGGCTGCCGAAGTCTTCAAGGGACTTCTGCAGATCCATCTGGACAAGCCGCTTTCGTTCCGCGAGAAGAAGATGCTCGAGCGGGCGCGGCACATGCTGGTCTCTGAGATTTCCATCGCGCGGAATGTCCCAGACGTCCATGCCGTGAATATGCTGCAGCGGGCTCTATTGAAAGCAGGGCTCACTTTGCCAACGAGTGCTTGAGTCCGTCGATTATCCACAGGCCTCCACCACCTCCGAGTGAACCCGGTTGGGGCGGTGACCGTGCTCCGAATGGACCGGGATCCTCTGGCTCGGCGCGCCGCGCCTCCTTTATTTTTCTGTTCCTGATTCTGGTAGCGAGCACCATGGTGTTCCTGGCGTTCACGGCTGCCTTACTCATGCGCCGCGACCTCTCGAGCCACTGGGCCAGCATGCACAAGCCGCGCATCCTGTGGCTGAACACCGGAATTCTGCTGGCCTCGAGCTTCGCGTTGGAACGGGCGCGGCGGAGGCTCCGCTCGGGCAACCGAGCGCAATTCAACCGTTGGTGGACCGCGGGAACCGCGCTCGGGTTTCTGTTCCTGGCTGGACAGGCGCTGGCTTGGCGGCAGTTGGAGGCAGCCGGGCTCTACATGGCCGCCAGCGTGAGCGTTGCCTTTTTTTACATTTTGACGGCGTCACACGCCGTGCATCTTGTCGGAGGCTTGGCTGCCCTGGTGTATGTGGACGTCGGAGCCCTGCGATTCCGCCTCGGTCCCGCCAAGCGGACGGCCATCGACGTCGGCGCGATCTTCTGGCATTTCCTCGACGGGTTGTGGCTGTACCTGATGATGGTCTTTTACGTTTGGGGATAGCCTCCGGTGACCTCCCGGACTTCGATCTCCCGCCGCTCATCCGCCATTGGCCGAATCCGGATTTCAATCCGCTCGGGCGGCAGTAGATCGCGAAATCGTTCGCCCCACTCGATCAGCACCACGGCTTCCAGGTCGAACAGGTCTTCGAGACCAAGCGATTGCGCCTCACGCTCGTTCTCGAGCCGATACAAATCCACGTGGAACACGCGGCCGCGATATTCGTGAATCAGCGTGAAGGTGGGACTGGAGACTTCATCCGGCTCCGCGGCACCGAGGCCTTTCACGATGCCTTTGGCCAAGGTGGTCTTGCCGGCACCCAGCTGGCCGATCAGTAACACCACCTGTTTGGACGGCAGGTCGCGCGCCAGGCGCTCGCCGAGTGCGATGGTCTCCTCCTCACTGGCGGTGCGATAAGTCGGCACACTCCTCCACGGCCTCGGGAAGATAGTGGAGAATGTCGGTGGCGATCAGTCCCTGCTCGCCAAGCGTTCGCGCGCCGATCTGGCCGGCGAGGCCGTGCAGATAAACCGCCGCGGCGACGGCCTCGTCGGGCCGGTCGGGAAACTGCGCCAGGTACCCGGCGATCAGACCGGTGAGAACGTCGCCGGAGCCGCCGGTACCCAAGGCGGGAGTTCCTGTGGGATTAATCCAGGCGCGGCCGTCGGGAAAAGCGATGACCGTGCGCTGGCCTTTCAGCACCAAGGTGGCGCCGCGTTGGGTCGAAAACCCCCGGGCGGCTGCCACACGGTCGTCCTGGATTTCCCGGATGGACGTGCCGGTCAGGCGGGCCATCTCTCCCGGGTGAGGGGTTAACACGCGGATCCGGTTGGCCGGCCCCGGGACATACCCGATGAGCGCATCGGCGTCCAGAACCAGGGGTTGCTCGAAGTGGTCGCAAGCCGCTGTGACGAGTTGCCGAATACCGGGGCTTGACCCCAATCCGGGCCCCATGGCGATAACAGTTTTCCCTCGGGCGAGCTCGTCGAGTTCGGCCTCCGCAGCGATCGATCCTTGCGCGGTCTCCGCGAGGGGCTCGGTCATCAATTCGGGTGCGTGGCCGGCAATCACCCCGACCGCGCTCGCCGGCGACGCCACGGTCACTAGGCCCGCGCCGGCGCGCAGTGCCGAGAGGCCAGTCATGGCGGCGGCCCCCGTCTTACCTCGAGAACCTGCGACGACCAGCACGTGACCGAACGTTCCCTTGTGCCCCCACAGCGGCCGCGGTGCCAGCACCGCCCGGAACATTTCCGGTGCCACGAGTGCCAATGGCGCATTCGCAAGGAGGCTCGACGGGCTGCCGATCGCACCCACAATAAGCTGGCCGATCCGGTCACAATTGGGGGGAACCGCGTGGGCCACTTTGGGCGCGGTAAAAGTCACGGTGCAATCGGCCCGCGCCACCTCACCCGCCGAGACACCCGAATCGCTCGCCATACCCGAAGGAATATCGACGGCAATGACCTGGGCCAGGGGAAAACCGCTGTTGATCTCGCGGATGCCGTCGAGCATGCGCCCGGTTGCCGGACCGCTCAGGCCGGTACCGAGAAGCGCATCGACAACCAGGGTCGCCACCCGCGCTTCCGGGGGGATCTCCGGCAACACCGAACAGCCGCACGCCCGCAACATTTCGTAGTTCGTCCGCGCGTCACCCCGGAGCTCGTCGGGGGAGGCGAATAGTACCACGTGCAGGGCCTGAGTCGGGAAGCGAGTGTACAACTGGCGGGCGATGACCATGCCGTCGCCGCCGTTGTTCCCCTTGCCGCACAGCACCACAACCCGCTCACCGGCCAGCGGCCGAAAGCGCCTATCCAGAAATTCCACGACACGATGCCCGGCATTTTCCATCAGCACAATGCCGGAAATCCCCATCTCGATCGTCCGGCGGTCGACCTCGCGCATCTGGGCGGCGGTCAGGACCTTCATACCCGGCGCGCCACCAGCATGGTCATGTCGTCTTGCAGTTCTGAGGAACCGGTCCACTGGACTACGGCTTCCATGACGCGGGCCATAATTTCGGGCGAATCGGCGCAGGCGTATTTAGCCAGCAACTCTTGCAACCGATCTTCGCCGAACATCTCGCCGTAGGTGTTCTCCGGCTCGACGATGCCGTCGGTGTAGGCCACCAGGATATCCCCCGGCTCGAGTGACAGCGTTGCCTCCCCGTATTTAGCGGACGGGAAAGCTCCGACGACCATGCCGTTCGGCTCCAGCTTCTCGAACGTTCCCTGTCGAATCAGAAGCGGCGGCAAGTGACCGGCGTTGGTGTAGGTCAGAGACTGCCGGGCCTCGTCGTAGAGCGCGAAGTAAAAGGTGGCATACTTCTCCGCCGACGTGCTGGCCCAGAGCTGGCGGTTGAGTGTAGAGACCAGTTGCGCAGTGGAAAAGTGATCCGGCCGGCTGCCATTCACCGCGCTGAGCTGCGTGCGCGTGGCGGATTGAATGCTGGCCATCAGCAAAGCCGCCGAGATGCCTTTTCCCGCGACGTCTCCTATCGCAAAAGCGACCGCCCCCTCCGACACCGGCATGTAGTCATAATAGTCGCCAGAAACCGAGCGCGCCGGGTGGCACTGCGCGGCCAGCTTCAGCGTGCGATTGGAAGGTGCCGCCTTGGGGAACAGCTGCGTCTGCACCTCGCGTGCAATCTCAAGTTCCGACTGCAGGCGTTCCTTCTCTTTGGCCACCACGACGAGACGCCCGAGGTTCTCCGTCATGGTATTGAACGAAGTGCTCAGCTCCGCCAGTTGGTCGTCTCCCCTCACCGGAATCCGGTAGGAAAAATTGCCCTCTTTGACATGCGTCGTGCCTTCGTAGAGCTCGTGAACCGCGCCGGTGATGGTGCGACTCAGCCGGAACCCGGCGACGAGCGAAGCCATTTCCACCATCAGAAAAAGGACCGCCACCACAATGAAGATGCCTGTCAGTCCCTCGGCCCACTGCGAGGAGGTCTCTCCGAACACTATACCGAGCACGGTAAATGGCCGCGTATCGACCAACAGGATCCCGTTTTTGGCGACCTTGGGTGAGTCCCAGGAAGCGATTCGCATTGGATAGATGAAGGGGAACTCGAAATCCAAGGGGTTCTGCTTAGGCGGAACGTGACTCTCGAGCGACCGCGTCGTGTAGGGCGCGAGATCGACGTCGCCCAGCCCCGGAATCAGCTCGCTTAAGAAATCGTGCGTAATCGGCGCGAGCAGTGTCAGTTCGTTGCCGCTCGCCGCGGAATGCACCCAAGCGTACAGCTGTTTGTCTTTGACCACCAGTCCGTTGGCTTCCGTCCATCCAGGCGGCGGATCCAGCTTCGAGTTCGGCGGAAACTGAACGTCGTTCCGCCCCCGGATCCGCATCTGGAACCTGGGAAAACGCCGCTCAATCAAAGGCACAAACTGCGCGGCGAACGACTGCGGATCGGTGCCCGGCAGGCGAAGAAGCCCTTCGACTGGGCCGGCGAGGAAACTGATGCGGCGGTTCAATTCGCTGTTGACCAGGTAGACCGCCATCTGGCCGATGACTCCCCCGGCCGCGATCCCGACCAGCACCAACCCCAGAACCAGCGGCACCACGGCGATAAACAGATATGCCAGCACCAGCCGGTTGCGGAGCCGCCAGATGGCGCGACGCTGATGGCGGCGGATCAGGCCGAACAAGGCGAGCAGGCCGAACAACAGAGTCGCGAGCGCGAGAACCGTCTCAAGACCAGACCCCACATGGACGAGGCGCAGCAGCCAATAGACCACCAGCGCCACCAGAAAACTCTTGCCGGTCCAGCTCAGCCGGAGCCAGAGGTTCCCGGGGCCTTTGTGCATACTTTCCAGACTAGACTCCTTGAGGGCCAAAACTTGATGCAAATGAGTCAAGTTTTATTCGCCTTTTATTCATGCTCGATGGGCTGGGGCGAAGCCCCGTTAGTGTACCGTTTCTCACCGGGCCTCAGCTGCGGGTTTCAGGGTGCCTTTTTGTCTCGCGATCTCGACCAGAGTCGGATAGAACTGGACGAAGGTATTGTCTACGGCGCCGTGTTGCGCGTGACACGAGTAACAGGACGCCGAGCGTGGGATGGGGACGGCCGAGGATGCCCCGCGCTCGAAGGAGAAAAACGCCCAGCCGCCGGCAAAGCGGCGCTGGTCTTTGAGTTCCACTTCCATGGCGCGGAGCTCGCCCTGATAGTGACCTTGTTGATTGATCGAGCCTCGACTCTCGGAGACGCGCTGCTCGAGGACCAACATCGTTTGGTCCGGCCATGTGCCGGTCCGAAGGAACGCTCGATAGGCGGCGGGCGTGACGAACACATTGTCAAACGGCGCTTCCGCGCCGGGGTCGGCTCTTGAGGTGGGCCCGTACGACATACCCAGGCCGGAGCTCAGCCAGACCCATTCACGATAGTCACCGGGCCGCTCGAGACGGTCGCCCGTGAAGCGCGGTTGGTCCGACGGGGACAGAGGCTGGCCGGGAAGGCGCAGGTCCAAACCCGCGCATAGCGCCACGATCGGGATGAGGAGCCAAATCTTTTGCATCCTGTTCTCCAGGATAGCCGTAAACGGCGCTTGGCGGCTCGCGCCAGGCCGAGCCATGCGCACTAATCGATCAGGGTTCCGACCGTTTCGCCGGCCGACATGCGCAGGATGTTGCCCTCCGTGTTCAAGTTGAACACGATGATGGGCAGGTGGTTGTCGCGGCACATCGCAATCGAAGTGGCATCCATCACTCCGAGGCCGCGCGACAGCACTTCGAGGTAACTGACCTTGTCGAAACGAACCGCCTCGGGGTGTTTCAGCGGGTCCTTGTCATAGACGCCATCCACGCGAGTCGCTTTGGCGATGACCTGTGCTTTGATTTCGAGAGCGCGCAGCGTGGCGGCGGTGTCAGTGGAGAAGTAGGGATTGGAGGTACCGGCGGCGAAAATTACGATGCGTCCTTTTTCCAGATGCCGGATGGCGCGACGCCGGATGTAGGGCTCCGCCACCTGATGCATCTCGATGGCGCTCATGACGCGCGTTGGAACGCCGATCTGCTCCAGCGCGTCGGATAATGCCAGCGCATTGATGACGGTCGCCAGCATGCCCATGTGATCGGCCGTGACCCGGTCCATTTTCTGGGCCGCCGCCGCCACTCCCCGAAAAATGTTGCCGCCGCCGACCACCACGCCGATCTGGACGCCGCTCGATGCTACCTCGGCCACCTCACGCGCCAGTTCCTTCACGCGACCGCCATGGATTCCGAACGATGCGTCTCCAGCCAAGGCCTCCCCACTCAGCTTCAGTAGGATGCGCTTGTAGCCAGCCATGTTTAGGATTGAGGAGCCGGACCGGCGCCATCCGTGCCTGCTTCGGCTGCGGCGACATCGCCTACTTTGAAACGCACGAATCGGGCCACGCCGATGTTTTCGCCGAGCTTGGCGATCTTGGTCTTCACTAACTGCCCGACCGAGAGCGTTGCGTCTTTGACGAACGGTTGGTCGAGCAGGCAAACCTCTTCATAGAACTTCTGGATTCGCCCCTCAACAATCTTGTCGAGGACCTTCTCGGGCTTACCTTCGCCCAAAGCCCGCGCGCGCGCGATTTCCTTCTCCTTCTCCAGAACGTCCGCGGCGACGTCTTCCTTGCGGATGAAGAGGGGGTCGGCGGCTGCGATGTGCATGGCGAGGTCATGCACCAGCTCCTTGAAATCGTCGGTGCGCGCGACGAAATCAGATTCGCAGTTGACTTCCACCAGCACGCCCAACTGGCCGCCGTGGTGAATGTAGCTGCCGATGAGACCTTGCCTGGTGGCGCGCGAGGACTTCTTGCCGGCCGAGGCGATTCCCCACTTGCGCAGCAACACCTCGGCTTCGCCGATGTCCCCTTTGGCCTCTACCAAGGCTTTCTTGCACTCCATCATGCCGGCGCCGGTCCGCTCGCGCAGGTCTTTCACTAAGATTGCAGTCACTTCCGCCATAGTTCTGTCTTCTGATTTCCCTCGAGGGCGCCAGGGTTGAGAACTGTCTAATGGCCGCTTTCGGTGATGGCCGGCTCCGATGCCGGTTCGGCCGTTTCCGATGCCGGTCCCTTGCGCTGCGAGGATGAAGCCTGGTCGTCTTCCAAGCTCAGGCTCTCCGCCATGATCTCACTCAGCTTCTGAGTGTCCACGTAATCGGTGTATTCTTCCATCCCCCCAACCGGGGTTTCCTCGGTGATAATCTTATCGGCCGTGAAATCCTGCTCACTGGCGAGGGCGCGGCCTTCCACCACCGCGTCGGCGATCTTGCTGGCAAACAGGCGGATGGCGCGAAGGGCGTCGTCGTTGCCGGGAATGACCCAATCGACTTCGTCGGGATCGCAGTTGGTATCGACGATCGCCACCAC
>JAGWQP010000237.1 GCA_028876805.1 Acidobacteriota bacterium
CCGACCGCCTGCTTATGCAGAGTACTTGTTCTTCGGAATGATCGAAACTATATGCACCTCGGTCATCATCTGGCAGGCGTGGACCTGGTCAGGGGTTGAAGCTGCAGTTAGTTCGAAGCGGCTCGTCCGGCACGCCGAAGCTGAGATCACTTCTTCTTAACTACAAACCCCGCCCTCACATCCTCGCATCAACAGCGTTTCCTCAGTGTCACGCGTATGACCCAAAGCCCCACTGGCCTCGCTGCCGGCCGAGAGCTCGAGCATTCGACGCAGGCTCGCCTCCTGGTGTGCGCGAAGGTTTCCTTGAGCACGAGGCGTACATGAAACTTCGCAATGTGCTGCCTGACGGTGTCCAGCTATTGTTTGTCGTGGCTTATCACGTGGGCTGCCGGACCGGAGAGCTGCTGAAGGTGAAATGGTCGCAGGTTGATCTTGTGGCGAATAGAATCCAGTTGGCGCCGAGGACGACCAAAAACAAGCAGGCGAGGACCTTGCCGATTTACGGGGAAATGATCGAACGGCTCAGGCTCGAAAAGCAGATTCGGGATACCAAATATCCAGATTGCCAAGCCGTGTTCCACCGTCAGGGAAGGCCGGTTCGCAATTTCAACAAGGCCTGGGCTGCTGCCCGCAAAAGGGCGGGCCTCGACGGGCTGCTATTCCATGACCTGCGCCGGACCGCAATGCGGAACATGGTTCGGCCGGCATTCACGAGAAAACCGCGATGGCGATTTCCGGGCACAAGACCCGGAGCGTATTCGACCGCTACAACATCGTGAACGACCGAGACCTCACCGAGGCAGCAGGGAAATTGGAGCGGTACTTGGGCGGTTTGGGCATACTTTCGGGCATAACGGACCAAAAAAAGAGTCCAAAGGCCAAACCAAAGAGCAAACAACTCGTTTGCAATGATGGGGCTACGGGCTTCAGTCGAACCAATATGGCCAGCAAGAATGCACGATAATAAGTCCATGTCGCCTCCACAGCCAGAGCCGGCCCGTTTCGATTCGGCACTGGGCGCCTGGGTGTTGAGCCGATATGCGGACGTGCTGGCGGCGGTCCAGGAACCGCGGCTGTGGCCGGCCTGACCGAGGAGCGCGATGAGAGCGGAAAACTGAACGCTCGTGGCGAGATCCAGGAAGCTTTTTCGTTTCTCAACGTCCGTACCTGGCAAGAGACGATGGAGGCTTCAGCGCGCCACGCTGTCGATCATTTGCCGGCGGGTGTGCCGGTGGATCTGGTCAGTCAATACGCGCAGCCTTGGTGTCTAGAGGTGGCGATCCTCGCCACCCGCACCGACGCTGGCGATCGGGATCGCCTCAGCCAATTGAGCGCCCAGGCGTTTGCCGCAACCGGCGAACCCGACGACTCTCCGCTGCAATCCGAAGCGACTGCCGCCAGCGCCGAATTGCAGCGCATCCTCGGAAAGGGAGGAGTGCCGATGGCCGAGCCGGCGTTTGTGGGCACGGCGCAAACACTTCCACGTCTGCTGGCGAGCGGATGGCTGGCTCTGCTCGAGCATCCCGCCGAATGGGCGCGGCTGCGCGCTCACCCGGAGCTCATGCCCGGAGCGATCGAGGAATTGCAGCGTTATGCCGGCCCAGTCCGGTCCGTGGTGCGGCGGGCCCGGGCAAGCCTTGACCTCGGTGGCGTGCGAATCCCGGCGGGTGACCGTGTGCTTCTGATGCTGGCTGCCGCCAACCGCGATCCGGCGCAATTTCCCGATCCAGACCGTCTGGATGTGACGCGGCGCGCGACGGGCCAAGTGGCGCTCGGCATGGGACGGAATTCGTGCGCGGGCGGGACGCTGATCCGGATCTCGGCCGCGGTGGCGACCGACGCGCTGGTCGCGAAGTTTCGCGCCGCGGAACTCGGCGGTGCGGTGGAATGGCGCTCGGGCTCGCGATTTGCCTGGCCGGCGGTGCTGCCCGCGACTTTGCGCGGACGCTGCTCTTCCGGCTTGGTAATTGCTCAGAACTTGTAGCCGAATCCGACCGAGACCACCGGGTAGAAACGGAGGAGGTCTACGTCCCGGTTGATTTTGTCCTGCTCGGCTTGAATACGGTTCTCTACGAGCGGATTCGACGCGGCTGGCTGGCAAATGCCTCCGATGCACGCGCTGCCGTTCAGCGTGAGCTTGGCTTGAGGGGTGCGCTGGAAAATCACTCCCGCCTCGAAATTGACAGCGAAATGCCGCCTGCTGCGGGGAAGCAGATTGCCCACGCCGATCAAGACCATGGGCGACGTGGTTCCGAGGTTGAGATATCCCGTGCCGTGGACCGGATCGGCGGCTGAGCTGACAAACCCGGTGCCGCCGAGCGAGAAGGACTGTCCGCCCGGGACCGAGGCGGAGGCAGAAAGCTGGTTTCCGTTATACAGCAAAAGGCCAGGGCTGACGTGGAGGGGGCCAATCAGGTATTGGTCGTAGAGCACCTGAAGGGAACGCAGGCTTAAATCGCCACCATAATGGATTCCGTCTTTTGTTAAATCGGTGCCGTAGCTGAAGATGTTGAACCCGACCCGAACGTTGGATCGGCGCGTCACTGCGGTCGCAGCTTCAATGCCGGCGCCAAGACTGGACATCTTGACGCCGACGCCGAGCCGGGGCTGGGATTCGAATTGCCCGAAACAAGGGAAGAGGCCGAAGGCCGATAGGAGCAATGGCGAGACCAAAACAGACCAATTACGCATGGGTTCTCCTCCCGCCCTGAACGTAGCATGAATTCTCAAGAAAACTCTATGCCCGCGAGGGTTTTTCTGTCATGGCAAAACCGCAATCGGCCCCCCGGAAGAGCCCGAGCACGGTTCCGTACCCGGGCGATCCCTGATCCCTACAGCCACTTGGTATCGCCCCCCCAAGCCGCCGGCTTTGCTTTCCCCAGGCCCAGGGTCGTGGCCGTATGGCTTTTGGGCGGCGTCCCTCTCGCTAGAGTATTAGTGAGATCGACAACCTCCCGCGCCGCGGACTACAGCGGACTACATCGGATAGGCCAGTTCGCAGGACGGGAAGCGGGCGTCGAGCTCCATCGCAAGGCGGTGGCGTTGATCTCACCGATCCGAAGGTGGTTAAAGCCCCTCGCCACCAGCCCCTCGCCCACCAGTACAGTACCGCTCCTCATCGGCGATCTGCCCTTTTGAGGAAGCGGGTCGTAAGGTTTGTCGTCGTTGAAGGCCGGGGTGACGTGCTGCCCGCTCGGACGTTACGCCGGGTCTCGTCTTTGCTTGAAGCCGTTGGTATCCGCGTGGCGCGCAACCTGCAAAGTTTGCTGGCCCCACCGCTCGTCTTCAGTCGAGGTACGAACAGGCGGTCGACCACTTTTTCTGCGTGCTCGGGGGCGAAAGTGGTCGGTTACGAACTGCTGAATGCCCGTAATTGGGCGAAAGCCTGTCATTCTAATGGGCCGGCGTCGATGCCCGACGACACGCTCGACGACCCGCCGGACCCTCTCAGGGTCACAAGGTAGCGCCGTACGTACTCGAGGAAACGAGTGTAAATCCGATTCCGATAAGCCAGCCAATGGAGCGCCGCGACCACCGGAACGACCGCCAGCATCCGCTCGGAAATGCGATTACCCGCCGCGTGGCTCATGTCCACCGCCAAGGCACGTACCGCCGCCGCCGCGAGGACCACGTTGCCGCTCCATCGGAACACTCCCAGAGACGCGAACAAGCCGATCTCCACGGCGGCAATGCCCAGTCCGGCCCATGTCAACGAGACCAGTGGGTCCGGCAGCACAAGCCAAGCAAATGCCATCGCGGACGAAGCCCCGAACGCTCCCAGGATGTTCGTAATGGCGGCACGCTCCGCGACAGCGAGGTTCGCCGGCGGGCGGATTACGGTTTGGGCCGTGGCGGCCCATGCGGCCAGGCAAGCAGTCAGGTACGATGCCCACACGTCTCGAGCCGCGAACTTGACGAAACCGTCTCTGTGCATGAGTACCACCGCTTCGGCTCCCAGCGCCGCCACCGGCCACGACATCAGCCGCATTTCCAACGGGAGGCCCAAGTTGCCAGCTTCAAACAGGACTAACGCCAGCAAACACCACGCCAAGCCGGTGTACGGCACCGGTACCGTGTTCCAAATGAGAACGCACGCCAGGATGGTGCTGGCGCCGCTGGCGGCCACCGACAGGCCGCCTTGCTCGAATGCCCCGATCTTCCCACCGTGCCAGCGCGAGCGCAGTGCAAACAGGTAGACGGCCGCCAACGCAATCGCCAAGCCAGAACACGCCATCGGCAAGCCGGAGACGGTGTAGACGTAGGCAGTGACCAACGAGCCGGCCGCCGCCAGCGTATACGCCTGCATTCGAAATTGCAACAACCGTCGGTGCAACCCGAGCTCCAGCAACAGGAGCGCCACAACGAGCCAGGAAGCTCCCAAGTAGCGGCCGGGGACCTCTGCGGCCAGCACGACGGCGACGATGCCCGTTGCGACCGAGCTGAAGATTGCAGTTGGCCTTCGCAGCACCTGGCTCGTATAAAACCGATTGACATGGAAGAGGAGGGCGTGGA
>JAGWQP010000238.1 GCA_028876805.1 Acidobacteriota bacterium
CACGGTGGCGGCAGAGGTGGCATCGGCCTGCGGGCCTTGATTCCCCTTCTTGACGTCTTTCTCCATAGCTCATCTCAGTTTGCCACGAAGCTTGGAGCGGAACAGAGAGAGAGAGGAGCCTGCGTGCATTAGCCGTAGCCGTCGGAGCGGGCCTTGGCAAGCGAGTCTAGACACGCAATCTACGTTGCCCTCCCCGATATGTCCTTAGGTTCCGGAAAGTACAATAGTCGGACCAGCACGGCGTAGTCTGTGGAAACGCCGTCTCATTCCGAACTCGACTTGGTCCGAAGAATTTCCTTATTCTGATCGACATGAGGCGAACGAAGACACTTGCCTTGTGGGCCATTCTTTGCTGCGGCAGCCTATCTGGTCGAGCGGAAGTGGATTCGTTCACAATCTGCTCCCCAGCCGCTGTCGGTCGCATCGAGGTCCGATATTTTCTTGCCGGCGCGTTTGGTGGTTATGGCGGCTTCGTTCGTGATTCGGACGAAGACGGCGCATATAGAATGACGAAGACGGCGCATATAGAATCCCGCTCGAGCAGGACGGGAGAATGGGTACAAACCTCAAAGCGATCTTATACGCGGAGGGGTGCCAGTTCACCATTCTTTTCAGTGGATTTGCTCTCCGATTCAACACGAACCGCGACGTTCGGTTGTCAGCCACTCTCCTCGATCACCCTCGCCGGAAAGGTCTCGGCGGCTCGGTCATCCACCCGGGCTCTGGATGTGGAGGTCCGTTATCTTTCATTTTGGGATCATACACTCTTCAGCTTTAGCGACGGTATAACTCAAGGCTTTAATGTAGGAAAGGCACCGTTGAAACCAGGAGGCCGTTTTCAAATCCAAATCCCGGATTTTTCAAGCGATCGCGTCACGATGCAGATGAAGACGCATTCCTGGAGGTCCTCGTAGTTGAGCGTTCAACCGGAAATATCGTGGAACCAGTCCTGCCTTCGGCAGACTTGCAATTACGCGGGCGTTGGTCTGAAAATCTTGCCGAGTTACGACTCCGAGATTAGTTTTGTCGCGCCACGATGACATCCAGCAGAGAGGAACGCGCCAAAGGTCCGGGCATGTCGCCGTTTCCGAAACTGCCCGGACGAACCGAAACCCGCGCCGTGAGTACCCGCACGAAGCAAGTGTAACCCGGGAATGCCGGTGTGAGCACAGTTTCGCCCAAGCGCTCGTCGTCACTGACCAAACAGGCAGCGTGGGGCATCCTTCGCAGCTGGCGAACAGGCTGGCTTTCTGAAAGCCCTCCCCCAAAACGCCCCATGTTACATTGCAGGTGTGACGGAGCGAACCGTTGGTCAAGTTCTCGAAGAGACCGCGCGGCAGTACGGCGATGCGCCCGCCCTGCGCCAACCGGCACCTGACGGCGGGTACCGGACTTATTCCTGGAACGAGTACCGGCAGGCGACCGATGAAATTGCCGCCGGACTTCGGGTCTTGGGGGTCCAGAAGGGCGACATCGTCGCGCTGAACTCTGAGACGCGGCTGGAGTTCTACCTCGCTGATTTGGGGATTCTGAAGAACGGATCGGTGGCCGCCGCCATGTACCCGAATTACCCGCCGGCGGACCTGATCGTGACGCTCGGCAGCGCCGGTGCGACTGCGGCCTTCGTCGAAGGTCCGAGAGCTTGGGAGCCCCTGCGGCGCGCTCCAGTCCGACACTGGATTCTGCTCACCGGTGAAGCCGAGGGAGCCATGACGCTCGAGCGATTGCGGGCGATAGGCCGTGTGGCACTGGGAGAGGATTCCGGCTTGGCGGAACGTCAGCGGGAGGGCGTCCGGCCTTCTGATCCAGCCATCCTGTATCTGACGTCCGGCGCGACCGGCGAACCGAAGATGGCTCTGGTAACGCATCAGAGTGTAGTGGCCAACATCGACATGGGCCCCTCAGCGCTGCCTGTCGGTCCCCAAGACGCGACCGTTGTGTTCCTTCCCTCGGCGCACATCGCGCAGCGGGTGGTCATGGAATTTCTTCCGCTCCGCTGTGGCATGCCTGTGACCTTCTCGGAGAGCCTGCTGAAACTGCCGCAGGAGATCCGGACGGTGCGACCGACGATTCTGTTGGCGCCGCCGCGCATGTGGGAGCGAATCTATTCCAGCATCTGCACGGAACTGAAGAAACGGCCGGCCGCGATCCAAAGGCTGTTTTACGGCGCTTTAGGCCTCGCGCTGGCGGCCGCGAGTTACCGCCGGCAGGGTCAGCCGGTCCCGGCGCGCATCCGCGCCCCCCTGGCAATCGCCGACCGTGTGTTGTTCCGGACCATCCGCGCGCGTTTCGGCGGACGCCTCCGCATCGCAGCGTCCGGCGCCGCGCCGCTGGGCAAAGACCTCGCTGAGTTCTACGACGCCATCGGCATGCCCATCATCGAAGGCTATGGGCTGACCGAAGGCGGTGTTGTCACGCTCAACCCGCTCGATCGACCGCTGCCCGGAAGCATCGGCAAGCCGCTCCCGGGCATCGAGGTGCGTCTGGGGGAGGACGACGAGCTACTGGTGAAGAGCCCCTGCCTGTTCTCCGGATATCTTCACGACCCCGGGACCACGCGGGAAGTCCTACGCGATGGATGGCTGCACACGGGCGATCTGGCGAGCATCGACAACCGTGGGTATCTCTACATTACCGGGCGGAAGAAGGAGCTGATCGTCTCCTCGACCGGCAAGAAGGTGTATCCCGCCCGTGTCGAGAACCTCCTGAAGATGGAGCCGCTTATCAGCCAGGTGCTGCTTATCGGCGACCGGCTACCGTACCTGACGGCACTGTTCACCATCAACACCGGCGCGGCCGTGGAACTCAGGGGCATGGGGGAGTGGCGAGACCGGGCGGCCGAGGAGATTGCGAAGGCCCCTCTGGTTCTCGCCGAGATTCACAAGACCGTGCAGCGAGTGAACGAGCAGCTTGCCCCGTTCGAGCAGATTCGCAAATACCGCGTATTGACGCGGGACTTCTCGCTCGACCGTGGTGAGCTAACTGCCACCATGAAGGTACGGCGCGCGCGGGCGCTCGAGAACTTCCAGGAGCATATCGCGGAATTGTACGCGGGCAGGGGATGAAGAGGTCCGCGCAGCCAACGGTTGCCCCTTAGCGTTCAAAAGGGCGCGGGAAATTCAGCAAAATCACGGTAACCCCGATCTCCCCATTCAATCAGGCGTGGCGAGTCTTCCGACCACCATACAACGACTCGGCCATTGAGTGATCGGTCCGTAGCCAGTCGCACGACGATCTCGGCGATTTCTTTGGTCGAAAGCAACTTCGAGGGAACCCCGCGTTCGGCGCGTTGGGCTGGCGTGAGCGATTCCCAATACTGCGTTGGGCCGTCGGTGGCGATCCATCCAGGGGCGAGACAGTTCACGCGTATCCCGTTCTGGGCGGCGTCCTGGGCGACCGCAGTCGTCAACCGGATCACGCTTGATTTGGCCACATCGTAGCCCGGAAATCCACCGGGCGTTTTCCGCCCGTGCCAGAGGGCCGAAATGGACGATAGGTTGACAATCGAACCTCCACCGAAGCGGCGCATGGCCTCGATAGCCCAGCGTGTTGCATAGAGCGTCCCCAGCAGATCGGTTTGGAATGCGGGGAACCACCCTGCCATTCCCTCGCCCGTCGGATGCGGTGAGGAGGCATTGTTGATCAACACGGAAAGGGCGCCGAATGTCGATTGAGCGAAATCAATCAAGTGCCGAACCTGCGACTCGTCCGCAACGTCCGCGCGGCAGAACGTAGCACGCCCGCCACCTTTTTCGATCAGGCGGACGGTCTCCTGGCCGCCGGCTTCGTGGATGTCGGAAACGACTACGGCGGCGCCCTCGGCGGCCCACCGAGCGGCAATGGCACGGCCGCAGCCTGATCCGCCCGAACCGGTGACGATCACGACAGGAGGGCTCTCAAACATGCAGCGATTATAGCGGATCGGCCCGCAAAATCGTCGTGTGGTTCCGGCGGAGTCCGGCTGCTCAGCGGCCAGGTGAGGCAAACGAGCACCCATCCACTGCGCAACGACGGTCCAGCGCGCTTCGGCTCCTCCGTCTTAGTTCAAGGTGATCTGGCAGAGGCCGGTAGAGCGCGGCTCGACGAGCAGGAGCCCCAGTCGGCTGCTCCCCAGCCGCGCCGGCCACCCGTTGGCTGTGGCATGCCAGCCGGGCGCGTACCTGACCTCGACCGAGAGAACCTGATCGGCTGCGATGGCGGCTTCGTGCGGGTTCCGCCATTGGAACCGAGCACGCGGCAGCGAGGGGTTTCCAAGGCCGCGACGTGGGGTCGGAGCGGCTCCACGTCGAGGCCGTCGACAGGCGCCCGGCGAACCAGTTGACCCGGGTGAATCACGTGCGCGACTGCGGGGCGTTGTCCCTCGGAGGGCTCAGCTGATAGATAACCTCGTCTTGCTCCCTCCCGCCACAGCACATGGAAAGGCCTTCGAACTTCCCGGGTTCGGCAGACGCCTTGAAGGTCTCGCTGCTGGCGGGACCCGAAACGCGCTCACTAGGCGCGGCTCCCTCTGGTAGAATAGATCAAGTTATGGCAATCCCGAATGTAAAACGGTTCCGGCCCTTCTGCCCTACCTGCAACGACACCTTCACGTTGATGGCGGTCCTTCCCAAGGACGCCGATGTCGATCGGTACCTGTCGGATGCCGTGGCACGCCACGATCACAAGGCGTTCCAGGAATCCAAGGTTTTGCACTTCAAGGTCCGCGTCGGCCAACAGAAACAGCGGAAGACCAAATAGGTTTCGCGGGCGGCACGCTACCCGCTACAAGCGCGACCGGAGCGTGCGGAGCGCGCGCAACCCCGCCTGGGCGACGTCTCCGTTCGAGTCGGTGCTTATTTTTTCAAGATGCGGGACGGTATCCTTGTCACCGCTCTGCCCCAGCACGCCGGCCAGGCCGATCTTCTCATCCTTGGTGCCGGACTCGAGCGGCTGGTAAAGCGCTCTCCGCACGCGCTCGTCGCGCGCCAGTTCCGTCAGATAGGCCAAGGCGACGTCTTTGTACGAGGCCGAGTTAAGCGTATTGATCAGGTAAGTGAACGGGCTGAACTCGCCATTATCAGTCATTCCCAGCATCACCTGGGCGAAACCCAGCCCGAGGCGCGAGGACGTCTTGCCTTCGTCTTTCCACGCCTTTTCAAGCACGGGCAAGTCGGCCGGACTGCGCAGGCGTGCGTAACCTTCTGCCGCCGCGGTCCGCATCTTGTCGTCTTTGTCCGTGAGATAGCGAACATACAGCTGGCGGCTGCTCTCGGCTGGCATCCTGGCGATCGCGGTAAGCGCGGCGCGCCGCACTTTGATGTCGCGCGCGCGGTTGAGTGCGTCCACCAGATCGGGTAGGGCCTGTTTGTTCTGCAACAGGCCGGTGGTCTCGATCGCGGCAATCTGAACCTTCGGGTTGAGATCGCGCAGCAGGAAGGTGATACGCGGCGAGGCGGATTCATCGCGGATCTTCTGCAGAGCGTTGAGGGATTCGTAGATGAGGTCGGTGTCCTTGGTGTGGAGCGTCTCCACCAGGTCGGGCACCGCGGCTTTGCCGTGCAAAATGCCGACGGCGCGCGCGGCGTTGGCCCGCGCCTCCAGGTCACCGCCCCCTCGCGCCAGTTTGCCAAGCGCTTCGATCACCTCCGGCCTCACAGTGACATACGGATCAATCTCCTGGTCGTTGGTCTCGCTGAACTTCGCTTTGATGCTCGCGCCTACGCGCTTGATTGAGGCGCCGAGACCGGTCTGCAGATAGCCGGGCAAATAAAAATTGACCAGCCCGTCGGTGGCGCGGATCTGCATTTCGGGATCGTTGTCCTCAGTAGCCAGAACCAGAGGCTCCAGGCTGCGCACCGTGCCGAGCGCCGTGATCTGCTTCACCGCCTCGATGCGCACATCGAGGTCCGGGTTCTTTAAAAGCTGCTGCATTTTGGGGATGGCATTGGGCCCTGCCTTGGCCATCTCGCGGACGTCTTTGGGGGTCACGCCGGCGGCGCACAAAGACGCCATAGGGGCGAAGGTCAGGAGCGCCATTTGATAGAGACGCATATCTCTACTTTACCCCCACCGCGAGGGGTAATCAGAATGACGCCTAGGACCCGCTCGGGCAGGGCCCTGGTCCCGAGAGGTCCGGGTTTCCCCTTTAGCGCACAAATTGGACCTGAACGCGCTTCGGGATCAGACCGGCCGCGAAACCGAGGTCCAGCAATTTTTGCGCGGCCTTGGGCACGATGTCGCCACCATCGACAGTGAAATGGTTCACATACATACCGATGAACGTCTCCGCCAGCGGCGCCTCCATGTTGCGCGCAAACTGCATGGCGTACTGAAGTGCTTCCTCACGGTTGTCCAAGGCGTATTGGATGCTTTCGCGCATCATCCGGCAGCACTCGTTCTGAACCTCCGGGTCGAGCGACCGCAGCAGCACGTTGGCTCCGAGCGGCAGCGGCAGATTGTAACTAGTCTTGAACCAGCGGCCCAAATCCACCACCCGGTGAAACCCTTCCCGGTCAAACGTGAGCTGCGATTCGTGAATGATCAGACCGCCATCCACCGCGTGGTCCTTCACCGCAGCCGGGATCTGGTCGAAGCGTGTGACGACCGGTTCAAAATCCGGCTCGAACAGTTTCGATGCCAAGTAGGCGGTCGTCATCGTGCCCGGCACCGCCAAGCGTTTCCCTTTCAGATCTCCCGGTTCCATAGGCCGCGTGGCAATGATCATGGGTCCGTACCCATCGCCGATGCTGGACCCGCAGGCCATCAGCACGTACTTGTCGGCCACATACGCGTACGCATGATAGGAGATCGCACTCAACCCGTAGCAGCCCTCCATCGCCTTTCGATTCAGTGTTTCGATATCGTCCAGCACGTGGCGGAACGATAGCTTGGACGAGCGGATTCTCTTCGTTGCCAGCCCGTAGAACATGAAGGCATCGTCGGAGTCAGGACTATGAGCGGCCACAATTTCCTGAGGAGCTACGGAGGTCATAAGTTAGGATCTACTCCAGTGTACAACAGGGGGTTCGCGAGAACCGGACGCGCGCAGGTGCGAAACCAGAGACGAAAAGGGCGGTCACCGTGACAGCCAGTTCACTCCGAAGTCTCTGTTGCCGGTCATCCGTTCTACGCTTCAGGCGCCGTGCCCCGTACTACTCGGGCACCGAAGAATCCGACCGTTCAGTACCTCTTTTACCGCATGCTCACTGGCCGGAGGTGAGACCGCCCTGTTCTAGGCCCGGTTCTATTTGTCACCTCCTGCCGGCCCTGGGAGGACCGGCTGGGGAATCTTGTGATTCCACTCCTACTCTTACCCCAGACTGTTGGGCTTGTCAATGGTTGCAGGGGACTCCGGGTACTCCTCCGGCGTGGCACCGGAAACTGTGCTTCGGAGCTTCTGCTTGAAGGGAGCTCAGGGCTCTATTCCCTAGCAAGCTCAGTCGTTTGACCGGTAAGTGCGGCGCCTCAAAAAACTACTCTGAGCGACCGGCTGCGCGTCCTCGTATGGTACAAGGGGTACCATCCCAGGCGCTCCGGAGCGACTTGTCGTACGGAGTACGTTTTCGAGGTGCCCTCGGGGGCCAAAGGCCCGTGTCGCATCGGAAGCGTTTCTTCAGGAGGCGGGGATCCGCGCGCGGGAGAAAACCCACGCTGGCGCACACCCTCGCCCCCAAAGCAGCACGCGATCGCCCAGGATTAAGATGCCGTTGTTGGGGCCCTTGAGGAGGCCGCGCTGACTCGGATTCGACATCACGTCCGCGCTCGTGCCGCTGACGTGACAGCCCTCGCGCCTGCGATTACACCCACACCGACCAGTACACCGCGAATGCCGATGGCACTCTGGACGATCCCTGCGACCATGACAAGCGTTGCCTCTGGCAGCGCGTACGCAGTCCGGATTGGCCTGGGTTCGCTGCGGGAATTTAACGTACTAGGCGCACCTGTCTTCACTGGGTCGGGCCCCGGTCGGGATCCCGAATGCGGGCAGTTCCGCGCTGGTCACGGCCGGCCTCGCTCCCGGCGAATTCGTCTTCATCTGCGGAACCAGTCTGACCTCCGCCACCCTGTTCGACCCAAGTTTTCCGACCACCCCGGTCGGCATAAAAGGTGCTGGTCAACCATGTCGCGGCGCGCCGATCGATGGGGTGGCGCATAGGGCGAGGTCGGTGGTTCGGTCCCGGTGCACCTTGCCAACAACGGCTCGCCGCCGAACACGCTATTTTAAATTTCTTGAAGTTCCTCCCAGCCCCGATATCTTCAATAGCTACACCGCGATACGCGCGGTTTCCAACACGTGGACTCAACGCCGGAGATGCCCTTGAGTCCCGTCACGATGGGCGCGACGCTGACGGTTTACGCCACCAGGTTAGGGACCTCGACACATCAGGCAATGCGAGTGGCATCACCGCACGCATCGACGGTTATCTCCGCCACCGTGAGTTCGGGTGGAGCGCAGTCGCCGGCCGGCGATCAACCTGACGGTGCGAGCGGGCGTTCGCTCGGGAGACGTGGATTTGGATATCTCCAGTCCGGACGCCCACAATCGCTCGGTGTTGATTCCGGTCGGATCGGGCACGACCGGAGCAGATTCGGCCATTCCTCGCGGTGTGCGCCGGTCGGAAACCCAGAAAACGTCTCCGAGAGTGTGGCGGAAACCATTCAAGACGCTACGGTTAGCCGGTCGGCCGTGAGCTGTCTCCATGGCGCAGCGAAAGGATCAGAGCCTGAAACTACCGGTAGTTTCGGGTTGTGAGGCCGCGAGCCGATTCAGCATCTTCATCCCGGTCAAAAACGAGCCCGTCGAAGGTCGCAATCTCCAGGTTATGTTGGGCGAGGTATGGTTTGGAGCTGAGCCCGCAGCCCTTAATTAAATGCCGCCGCCATCGGTGAGTTGAACGTTGCCGGGATTGCCGCGGGCGATGGCCGCGGCCGCCGTTTCCGCTAGATCAGCGTCCTGTTCAAACTGCGCCCGGTCGAGCGTCACCACCTGGTCGCCGGGGATCGCATCCGGCAATGCGGAAGCCTGTTCTGCGGCTGGCCCGAACACGATCGTGACCAGGCCGGCATAGAATCCGGCGCGCACCACCTCCGCCAAAGACTCCGTCGCCGTGGAGAGGTGAACCAAGTATCCGATGTCGAACAGGCGC